>NZ_JBFRUJ010000013.1:0-102982 GCF_041474575.1 Vibrio sp. 10N.222.51.C5 | reverse complement strand
ATTTTATATAAAAAGTTGAACCTTATCCTTGGTAGTTAACTCGGACAATGAGTAAACTATAAAGATCACTTAGTGAGGTACCAAATGCAACAGTATGACAATCAACGACATGAGTTTACTCCGCAAGATGTGGAAATAGTCTCAAAAGAGACGCTGTTTCGTGGTTTTTTCAAAATGGTCAAGTACACATTTAAACATAGACTATTTGAGGGAGGCTGGAGCCAACCAATAGAGCGTGAGATGTTTGAGCGTGGACATGCTGCCGCTTTGCTACCTTATGATCCTGTGCGTGATGAAGTGGTGATCGTCGAACAGATCCGTGTCGGAGCCCTAGAGCATGAGAACCCATGGCAATACGAAATTGTTGCTGGGATCATTGATACGGACGAATCGCCACAAGACGTCGCTCGTCGTGAAGCAATGGAAGAAGCCGGAGTCGAAGTCGGATCTGTATTGCCTATTACTTCGTATTATCCTTCATCTGGTGGTTGCTCTGAAAAGCTCGACGTCTTTGTTGGCTGTGTTGATGCAACGACAGCCAAAGGGGTACACGGATTGGACTACGAAGGTGAAGACATTCGTGTACAAGTGATGAGTCGCGAAGCTGCTTATCAGTTGGTAAAAGATGGTGTATTTGAAAATGGAGCCACGATCATTGCGCTACAGTGGCTACAATTGAACTACCAAGAATTACAGTCAGAGTGGATAGATTAACGTCATGCCAAATATCGCGGTCAAAAAACCGTATCATGTTGATCTTGCTGAATTGATGCGAGTTTACGAGACTAACTATGCCAAACTGAACGCTTTGTTACCGGTTGGGCATGAGGTTGGTGACGTTCGCTGTTACCAAGCCGTTAATATGGTGTATCAATTGACAGTGAATGAGGTCACAAAATACACCACATTAATAGATATATGTCAGAGTGATGCGATGCCAGTGTTTCCTTTGCCAAAAATGTCTGTCAGGCTATATCACGACGCTCGAGTTGCAGAAGTGTGCGCTAGCGGGGATTTTTCGCGAGTCAAAGCGAAATATGACTACCCCAACACTAAGCTTCTGCAAAAGGACGAGAAATTTCAATTGAATAAATTTCTTGGGGAATGGTTAACGTTTTGTTTAAAAACGGGTATCAGCCGAACCCCAATTGCCTTTTAATTGAGCCTATTTATCAACACTTTTAAAGTCTAAACAGTAACGTATCTGGATTTGTTATTTTGGAATTATCACACACTTCAAAATTTGATGAGAGCACTATTAAGCTTGTGCAGCTAACGGACACGCATTTATTTGCGCCGAGCAATGGCAGCTTATTAAGCATCAACACTCAAGATAGCTTTCGTGCTGTAGTCGATGGCATTGTTAGTCAGGGCTTTGACTATCAAGCGATTTTAGCAACCGGTGATATATCTCAAGATCACAGTGCTGAGTCGTACCAGAAATTTGAGTCAGGGATTCAGCCTTTGGAAAAGCCATGCTATTGGCTGCCAGGGAACCATGACTTTAAGCCTAATATGGGCAGTGTTTTACCATCACCACAAATACAGTGTGTTGAGCATGTCTTGCTAGGCGATAACTGGCAGATGGTGATGCTAGACTCGCAGGTGGTTGGTGTGCCTCATGGTCGCCTCAGCGATCAACAGCTTGACCTATTAGAACAGAAGCTGACGGAGTTCCCTGAACGTAATACCTTGGTTCTATTGCACCACCATCCATTGTTGGTTGGCAGCGCATGGTTAGATCAACATAACCTAAAAGACGCCGATCAATTTTGGGATGTGGTTCAACAGCACACCAATGTTAAAGCCGTACTGTGTGGTCACGTTCATCAAGACATGAACCGAGATCATCATGGTGTACAAGTCATGGCAACACCGTCGACTTGTGTGCAATTCAAACCTAACTCAGATGACTTCGCGGTTGATACTTTGTCTCCGGGCTGGAGAGAGATTGAATTACATCAAGACGGTACCGTTAGCACGCAAGTTCGTCGTCTGCCTCATGGGCAGTTCTTGCCTGATTTTAAGGCTGCTGGTTACTAATGAAGGCGGTTATTGATGCCAGGCTCTAATCAACAAGCTAATAAGCCATCGCTGCTTCTCTATATTCACGGATTTAACAGCTCATCACGTTCTCATAAAGCGAATGTGATGGCAGATTACTGTGCGGAGCATCGCGCTGATATTAAAGTCGTAACCCCTCAACTGCCGAGTTTCCCTCAACAAGCGGCACTTCATTTACAGCAGCTGGTGGAGCAATACAAAGAGCAATATCAAATAGCGTTGGTCGGTAGCTCGCTGGGTGGCTATCTTTCAACATGGCTGAATAGCCACTATGGTTTTAAAGCGGTGGTTGTAAACCCAGCAGTGAAGCCGTATGAGCTTCTTGCTGACTATTTAGGTGAACAAGTAAACCCATACACAGATGAACGATATGTACTGGAAACAAAACATATTGATGAACTGAAGGCGTTAGAGGTTTCGGCTATCGCTAAGCCGAGCGACTTCTGGTTACTTCAGCAAACGGAAGACGAAGTTCTGGATTACCGACAAGCGGTAGAGAAGTACCAAGGTGCAACACAGACAGTAGAAGAGGGCGGGGATCATAGCTTTGTTGATTTTGAACGCTACCCACAACAAATCATCACCTTTCTAAATCTTTAATCTGTTCCACCAACCAAGTGATTTTCTCTTGTTTGCCTGTTATTTCATCTATCAATGGTGAAATATCATAGTTTGATGTCTTAGTTTTTGAACTAGCTTGACATCATTACTCAGCTTCCAGACTATATTCCCCAATACTTCGCTCGTTCGCTCTACTATGACGGTTCATAGTAATGATTCTGCTTTAGTGAAACTGGAGCCAGCGAACTGACGCAAACTTTTTGAGTAAACTCCGTATTATGACTGAACAATATAATGCAAAAGACCTCGAGGTACTTGAAGGTCTCGACCCTGTGCGACACCGCCCGGGAATGTATACCGAGACAGAAAGACCTAACCACCTTGCCCAAGAAGTCATTGATAACTCGGTCGATGAAGCACTAGCGGGACACGCTAAGAAGATCAAAGTGGTACTTCATGCAGACCAATCGTTAGAAGTTACCGATGACGGCCGTGGTATGCCTGTCGATATCCACCCTGAAAAAGGGATCTCAGGTGTTGAGCTGATTTTAACTAAGCTCCACTCTGGCGGTAAATTCTCGAATAACAACTATAAGTTCTCTGGTGGTCTGCACGGTGTAGGTATCTCGGTTGTAAACGCGCTGTCAAAACGTGTTGAAGTGACCGTACGCCGAGAAGGTCAAGTTCACGAGATCGCACTTGAAGGCGGTCATGCAGTAACAGAGCTTACTGTGACGGGCACTTGTGGTCATCGTAACAGTGGTACATCAGTACATTTCTGGCCTGATCCTAAGTACTTCGATAGCCCTAAATTCTCGACACTTCGTCTGATTAACAACCTACGTGCAAAAGCAGTGCTTTGCCCAGGTTTAGAAATTACCTTTATCGACAAAGTCGGTGGTGAAGAGCATAAATGGTTCTATGAAGATGGCCTAAAAGACTACCTTGCCGAAGGCGTGAAAGGTTACACCTTGCTGCCTGAAGAACCGTATGTTGGCGAATTCGTTGCTGAAACAGAAATGGCAAACTGGGCGATCATCTGGCAGCCAGAAGGCGGCGACATGATCACCGAAAGTTACGTGAACTTAGTACCGACTAAACAAGGTGGTACACACGTAAACGGTCTTCGCCAAGGTCTTCTTGATGCAATGCGTGAGTTCTGTGAATTCCGTAATTTGCTGCCGCGTGGCGTTAAGCTAACGGGCGACGATATCTTCGATCGCTGTTCGTACGTACTGTCGGTGAAGATGCAAGATCCGCAGTTTGCTGGTCAAACAAAAGAGCGCTTGTCTTCACGTCAAACTGCTGCGTTTGTGTCTGGTGTGGTAAAAGATGCGTTTAGCCTGTGGTTGAACGAAAAGCCACAACTGGCAGAACAGCTAGCAGAAGCTTGTATTGCGAATGCCCACCGCCGTATGCGCGCAAGCAAAAAGGTTGTGCGTAAGAAAATCGCTTCAGGCCCAGCACTGCCGGGTAAGCTAACTGACTGTTCAGTTCAAGACTTAAGCCGTACCGAAATCTTCTTCGTGGAAGGGGACTCGGCGGGTGGTTCTGCTAAACAAGCACGTGATCGTGAGTTCCAAGCAGTTATGCCACTTCGCGGTAAGATCCTAAATACATGGGAAGTGTCAGCAGACCAAGTATTGGCTTCGCAAGAAGTGCACGACATCTCGGTGGCTCTAGGCATCGACCCGGACAACGATGATTTATCCGGCCTGCGTTACGGTAAGATCTGTATCCTTGCCGATGCGGACTCGGATGGTCTTCATATCGCGACACTGCTGTGTGCTTTGTTTACTCGCCATTTCCATGCATTAGTTGAAGCGGGTCATATCTATGTGGCAATGCCTCCTCTGTATCGTATCGATTGCGGTAAAGAAGTGTTCTACGCACTTGATGACGCAGAGAAAGACGGTGTGCTTGAGCGACTATCGCAGAAGAAAGCCAAGATCAACGTGCAACGATTCAAAGGTCTGGGTGAAATGAACCCACTTCAGTTGCGTGAAACCACCATGGATCCAAACACTCGTCGCCTTGTGCAGTTAACGATTGATGACAGCGAAGCAACCAACGAGATGATGGACATGCTGCTTGGTAAGAAACGTGCAGATGATCGCCGTACATGGCTACAGACTAACGGTGATATGGCCGAGGTATAATGGATGTCTAACGAAATTACATATGATGGCGTTGAACAGCTGCCAATGCGCAAGTTCACCGAAGATGCCTACTTAAATTACTCAATGTACGTGATCATGGATCGTGCATTGCCGTATATCGGTGATGGCTTGAAGCCAGTACAGCGTCGTATTATCTACGCGATGTCTGAGCTAGGCTTATCGGCTGCATCGAAATACAAAAAATCAGCACGTACCGTTGGTGACGTATTAGGTAAGTATCACCCACATGGTGACTCTGCTTGTTACGAAGCGATGGTATTGATGGCGCAGCCTTTCTCTTACCGCTACCCATTGGTAGATGGTCAAGGTAACTGGGGTGCACCTGATGATCCGAAATCGTTCGCTGCGATGCGTTATACCGAAGCGAAATTATCTAAGTTTGCTGAGGTTCTTCTAGGTGAACTAGGTCAAGGCACTGTTGACTGGCAACCAAACTTTGATGGCACGATGAAAGAGCCTCAAATGTTGCCTGCTCGCCTACCTCACATCCTACTTAACGGTATCACTGGTATCGCGGTAGGTATGGCGACCGATATTCCACCACACAACGTGCGTGAAGTCGCGAATGCAGCCATTCACCTAATTGATACGCCTAAGTCTGAGCTTTCAGACGTGATGGGTTTCATTCAAGGTCCAGATTACCCGACTGAAGCTGAGATTATCTCCCCGAAATCGGACATCGAAAAGATCTACCGTACTGGACGTGGCAGCATCAAGATGCGCGCGGTTTGGCACAAGGAAGGCTCTGATATTGTTATCACGGCTTTACCTCATCAAGTGTCAGGTGCGAAGTTACTTGAGCAAATCGCTAACCAGATGCGCGCTAAGAAGCTGCCAATGGTTGACGACTTGCGAGATGAATCGGATCACGAGAACCCAACGCGTATCGTTGTCGTTCCTCGTTCGAATCGTATCGACTGTGACCAATTGATGAGTCACCTGTTCGCGTCGACGGATCTAGAGAAAAACTTCCGCGTTAACTTGAACATGATTGGTTTAGATAATCGTCCTCAAGTTAAAGGCTTAGTTCAAATCCTGAAAGAGTGGATCGAGTTCCGTCGCACAACGGTTCGCCGTCGTTTGCAGTACCGTTTAGATAAAGTACTGGCACGCTTGCACATCTTAGAAGGTTTGCTTGCTGCTTATCTTAATATCGATGAAGTGATTGAGATCATTCGTACAGAAGACGAACCATGTCCTGTCCTAATGAGCCGTTTCAACATTTCTGAAATTCAAGCCAATGCGATTCTTGATATTAAACTTCGTAACTTAGCTAAGTTAGAAGAGTTTAAAATCCGAGCGGAACAAGAAGAGCTTGAAGCTGAACGTGAGAAGCTTGAAAAGCTACTCGGTTCAGAGCGTCGCTTGAATACGCTGATCAAGAAAGAAATCCAAGCAGATGCGGATAAATACGGCGATGATCGTCGTTCACCTCTGATTGAGCGCGCTGAAGCGAAAGCGCTAACAGAGCGCGACTTAGTACCAAGCGAACCAATCACGGTTGTGTTGTCTGAGAAAGGTTGGATTCGTCATGCCAAGGGGCATGAAGTTGACGCTGAAGGTTTGAACTACAAATCGGGTGATAAATTCTTAGCGAGTGCTAAGGGTAAGAGTAACCAACAAGCGGTGTTCCTCGGCAGTGATGGTCGAAGCTACTCCCTTGAGTCACATTCATTACCGTCGGCGCGAAGCCAAGGTGAGCCAATTACAGGCCGTTTGAACGTCAGCCCAGGTACTTCTATTCGCCAAGTGGTGATGGGAGAGAATGAACAATTATGGTTAGTCGGTTCTGATGCAGGTTATGGTTTTGTTTGTAAGGGTAGCGATCTGCTGTCCAAGAACAAGAGCGGTAAAGCCTTGGTTAACTTGCCACAAGCTTCTGAAGTGATGATGCCAAGCCCTATTGCTGACTTGGACAGTAATCAGATTCTGGCGATTACTAACCAAGGTCGTATGTTGTTGTTCCCGATTAAAGATCTCCCTCAGCTGAGCAAAGGTAAAGGCAACAAGATCATCAACATCCCTTCTGCGAAAGCAAAAGAGCGTGAAGAGTTTGTCTCACATCTTATGGCTATCCCAGAGAATGCGACGCTGACTATCTACGCCGGTAAACGTAAGCTTGGTTTGAAACCTGCGGATCTTGAAAACTTCCGTGGTGAACGTGGTCGTCGTGGTGGTCTACTGCCTAGAGGACTACAGCGAGTGACTCGCATCGATATCGAAGAGCAAAGTGAATCGTAGAGATACTTGAAACAATCTTTAGATAAAAGAAAACCCAGCCTATGAGCTGGGTTTTTTGTACTTGTGTATTAGCAGCTTGAATCATTGCTTACAGAGTTTGCTCTACAGGCGAGTATCTTCGGCGATGGTCACCTTTAAGGTTTTGCTTTCACCTTGGCGCAATATACCCACATCGATAACTGTACCAGGTCGCAGGTCGGTAACGATGTCCATTACACTCTGGCGACCATTTACTTGGTTATCGTTGATACTGACAATAATGTCTTGAGCTTCAAAACCCGCATCGGCAGCCGGACCATTAGGGTCTATCCCCAACACAACGATCCCGCCGATATTCTTAGTACCCAACATGCGTGAGGTGACTGAGTTGATGTCTTGTCCATCGATACCAATATAGCCACGAATCACACGACCATCGGCGATGATCTTTTCCATGATTTTATTAGCAAGCGGATAGGGGATAGCGAATGAGATCCCATAGGTTTCCATGTCGGTAGCTTGCTGGAAAGAGGCGGTATTGATACCGACTAGCTCACCTTGTGAGTTCACCAGTGCGCCACCTGAGTTACCTTCATTGATTGCCGCATCGGTCTGGATAAAGGCTTGATGGCCATCGGCACTGATCGAAGAACGGCCGGTTGCAGAGATGATACCAAAGGTTGTTGTTTGACCTAGGTTGTATGGGTTACCGATAGCCAGTACAACATCACCGACATTGGCTTTGTAATTAGGATTGAGTGGGATCACCGGTAGATTATCACCGCTGACTCTAAGTATCGCGATATCGGTGCGTTTGTCTGAACCGACAAGTTGCGCAGCTGCTACTCGGCCATCTTGAAGTGCCACAACTATTTGGTCTGCTTGAGCCACCACATGGAAGTTGGTAATGATGTAGCCTTTCTCGCTAACAATCACCCCAGAGCCCAAACCTTGTGTGAGCAGTTTGTTTCGATCGCTTTCAGCGTATTTACGGCTATAAATGTTAACCACTGCAGGCGCCGCGCGGCGAACTGCTTGGTTAAATGAAATCTGAAGAGAGCCAATATTATCGACTTTAGGGCTAGTGACGTCAGCGACAATCGCTGGTCTTAAGCTCGGGAAGGCGAGAAGAATAAGCGCCGCTGAAACGAGTCCAAGGGAAATAGAACGAAATAGAAAGGACAGCATGTTTCCCTCTTCAACAAGTAAGGTGTGAAGCCTCCATCAATGGATGACTGATTTGATTACAAGTGAAGCATAGCATTTTGATTGATCTAAAGAAAAGGGAGACTGAGTAAGTTTAAAGCAAACTTACTGAGCCTCCCTGTAATTGCGCTGACGTAAGACTATCGAATCACAAGATAGATAGTTCGGTCGCCTCGCTGGATATTAAGCGCCAGTACACCAGGTTGTTTTTCAAGAATCTCTCTAAACTCAGCAAGGTTCTTAACGGGCTGGCGGTTTACTCCGATGATGATGTCATCTTTCAGGAGTTGATAGGCTTCGGCTGGTGAACCTTGAGCAACATTCGATACCTTGACGCCCGTTGCAGAGTCACTCTCTGTTGTGTTGGTTAACTCAGCACCAGCTAGTCCTTCATGGAGCTTCTCAGCTTGTGTTTTATTATTGGTGGATTCACCAAGCGTCACATCAAAGGTTTTGCTCTTACCGTCACGAACCACACCCAGTTCAATCTGCTTACCAGCGCCGAGTGTTGCGACCTTAGCTCTTAACTCGCTGAAGGTATCAATGCGTTTGCCATTAATAGAGACAATAATATCGCCCGCTTTCAGTCCTGCTTTATCGGCTGCGCTGTCAGGGACGATTTGGCTAACAAAGGCGCCCTTGCTTGATTCATAACCGAGTGCTTCTGCCAATTCAGAGGTCACTTCTCCGCCTTGAACGCCAAGCATGCCGCGTTTTACTTCACCGAAGTCGAGAATTTGTTCTGTCAGGTTTGTCATCATATTAGAAGGGATTGCAAAGCCGATACCGACATTACCTCCGTTAGGGCCAAGAATGGCGGTGTTGATACCAATTAGCTCACCGTTAAGGTTCACTAGCGCACCACCAGAGTTGCCGCTGTTGATTGCTGCATCGGTTTGAATGAAGTTTTCAAAGTTTTCTAGATTCAGGCCGCTACGGCCGAGTGCAGAAACAATACCGGATGTCACGGTTTGCCCAAGTCCGAATGGGTTACCGATCGCGACACTAAAATCACCAACTCTTAGTTTGTCTGAGTCTGCGACTTTTATCTGGGTCAGGTTTTTGGCTTCTTCTAATTTTAGCAGTGCGATATCAGACATCTGGTCGCCGCCGATTAGCTCAGCATCGTACTCTCGACCATCATGCAGTTTTACTTTGATATCGTCCGCACCATTAATGACATGGTAATTGGTCACGATATGACCTTTCTCGGCGTCAATGATGACACCAGAGCCTAATCCGCGGAAGGGACGCTCTCGTGTTTGTTCTGGACCAAAAAAGAATTGAAATTGTTCAGGGATTTGCTGACGTTGTACCTGTTTGCCTTCTACGGCAATACTAACCACAGCGGGGGTCACTTGTTCAAGCATAGGAGCAAGGCTCGGTAATTGTTCATTACCCACACTTAATGGCAGTGCGGCTGTTGCTTTAATGGGGGTGATGATTGAACTTAAGCTTAAAGTTAGCACTGATAAAGCAAGCAAAGGTTTTTTCATCATAAACTCCTCTCTAGTTAAGGTCTTAACCCTCTTATACGTTTAATAAGTATGATAAGTTTCAAATGACCTGAGTGAAAGTTATGACTCAAAAACCTTTGTAAAGTTCACAGAAGTGTTAAATGTTTACGATGCTTTTGCTGTAACAACATCGGGAGCATTCATGATTTCTTTCTTCTGCTCTGTAAATAAACCGGTTGCGCCATTAGCGTAATCTTTCGGTTGTTCCTCAAGTGTCGCCTCTTTTACTGAAGGCTTCTCTTGTGGCTTGTCCGAATGGGCAGCGGCTGTTTTCACAAACGGGTTATCTTGCTCTGGCAGGTTAGGAATCAGCTCTGAGCTTGTTTTTTCCATGTGTTGGTACAGTTTTGTGTAGTCTTTACCTAATGTGTCCAACATTTCTGCTGATTTCGCAAAGTGATCAGCCAGCTCTTGTCGCTGCTGCTCAAGGGCAAACTTTGCGCTATCCAATTCTTTCTGTACGTTCTTTTGTTTTTTGTATTCAGGTGTCATGAGACGAGAAATAGCGACCCCTAAAATAACTCCGACTAGTAAACCGGCAACGGCATACATCCAAGGCATAACAGCTCCTTATTATTGTTTTTTAACATGTTTGTTACTGCTTAGTTACACGTGATACGGCTCCATGGTACTATGAGAAAGCCGCAGTATAAAGAGAAATGCGTGTGCGCTAGTTAGCAGTTTGATGCTGAATTATTCACCACATCACGTTATTCCTCGTACTGTTTGGGCTCATTTTTAGTTGTTGTCTGATATTGCTTTCATTGTGGAAATGTCGTCATGAATCCCATTAAAAAATACGAACAAGATATAAAAGAACATGGATTTCAAAGAGATCCAGCACAAGAGCAAGCCGTAAAATCTTTAGATGAACTCTTTCATCAATTTCAAGATTACATGAATACGCCCATTCCTCAACTGACTCGCTTCCAGAAATTACTAGGCAAAAAGCCAGAACTGCCACAACCACCGAAAGGTCTCTATTTTTGGGGTGGCGTAGGGCGAGGAAAAACGTACCTAATGGATACGTTCTATGATGCCTTACCGACCACTAAAAAAATGCGTGTTCACTTTCACCGCTTTATGTATCGAGTTCATGATGAGCTAAAGGCGCTAGGTAATGTGAGTGATCCATTGCCTTTAGTCGCAGACAAGTTGAAGGAAGAAGCGGACATTATCTGTTTCGACGAATTCTTTGTTTCAGACATCACCGATGCGATGATCCTAGGAACCTTGTTCCAAGAGTTATTCGCTCGAAACGCTATCTTGGTTGCGACCTCTAATATTCCACCTGCGGATCTGTATCGCAACGGGTTACAGCGAGCGCGTTTCTTACCTGCCATCAAGCTCATTCAAGACAACTGTCATATCCTTAATGTCGATAGTGGTATTGACTATCGTCTACGTACCTTAGAACAGGCTGAGATTTACCATTACCCGCTAGATAGCCAAGCGAATATTAATCTCGAAAAGTATTACGCTCAGCTCGTTGGTGAAGATAAAGAGAAGCTTAAGCAGATAGAGGTTAACCACCGTCAATTAGATGTAGTCGAAGCGAGTGATGGCGTACTGCATGGTACCTTTGCTCAGCTTTGTCAGTCGGCTCGTAGCCAGAACGACTATATTGAGTTGTCTCGGGTTTATCACACAGTTCTATTGGCGGATGTATTGCAAATGGGCGCGACTTCAGATGACGCTGCGAGGCGCTTCATTGCATTAGTTGATGAGTTCTACGAGCGCAATGTGAAGCTGATTATTTCAGCGGAAGTGGAGCTAGAAAAGCTATACACCCATGGTCAGCTAGAGTTTGAATTTAAACGTTGTCAGTCGCGTTTAATTGAAATGCAGAGCCATGAATATTTGGCAAAAGAACACTTAAGTTAGCTTTGATTATCTCGAATAAGAAATAGAATTAAAAAAATCGTGATTTTGTTCAAAAAGAGGTGATTTTTTCTTCGCTCTTCTCTATAATCCTGCGACCTACCGTTACTGCGGGCCTCTAGCGATGAGTAAAATCACGTTATGCCAAGAGTTTTCCAACACTCGAAGGGGTGATGAATGGTAACTCTTAGACAGTGGGAATACGCGAGTATTCCTTAAGTGTAAATTTTTTAAATAGGTAATTATTAGCATGAAAACTTTCGTTGCTAAACCAGAAACTGTAAAACGCGACTGGTATGTTGTAGACGCTGAAGGCAAAACTCTTGGCCGTCTAGCAAGTGAAATCGCTTCTCGCCTACGCGGCAAGCACAAAGCAGAATACACTCCTCACGTAGACACTGGTGATTACATCATCGTTGTTAACGCTGAGAAAGTTGCTGTAACTGGTAACAAAGCTAAGGGTAAGGTTTACTACCGTCACTCAGAGTTCCCAGGTGGTCTTAAAACTATCACTTTTGAAAAGCTAATTGCTAAGAAACCAGAAATGGTTCTAGAACTAGCAGTTAAAGGTATGCTTCCACGTGGTCCTCTAGGCCGCGCGATGTACCGTAAGCTTAAAGTGTACGCTGGTACTGAGCACAACCATGTTGCTCAACAGCCACAAGTACTAGACATCTAAGGGGATTATGAAAATGGCAGAGAATCAATACTACGGCACTGGTCGTCGCAAAAGCTCAGCAGCTCGTGTTTTCATCAAACCAGGCTCTGGTGAGATCGTAATCAACAAGCGTAGCCTTGATGTTTACTTCGGTCGTCCAACTTCTCGTATGGTTGTTAAGCAACCTCTTGAGCTAGTTGAACTAACTGAGAAACTTGACCTTTACATCACTGTTTCTGGTGGTGGTATTTCTGGTCAAGCTGGCGCAATCCGCCACGGTATCACTCGCGCTCTTATGGAGTACGATGAAACTCTACGTCCTGCTCTACGTGCAGCTGGCTACGTTACTCGTGACGCTCGTTGCGTTGAACGTAAGAAAGTTGGTCTACGTAAAGCACGTCGTAAACCTCAATTCTCTAAGCGTTAATTTTTCTTTACGAAAAAGTACACGCCCCCAGTTTTACGACTGGAATTGTGGTTCAAAGCTCGGCTATATGCCGGGCTTTTTGTTTTTATACCCCCTCTAAACGCTTTCCCTTCCTCGTTTTATTTCCAAATTCTTATATTTTGAAAGCTTTTGTAACCCAATGTGCGCTTTGCCTCATGATTGTTACAAAAAGGTAGCTTTATCTTGTCAAAAAGTAGGGTTTTATTTATCATTTGCCGTCAATAAATAGAACTAAATACATATTTTGTTAGCCATGCTCTTTAATCGGAATTATTTCAATCCACAAGGAGCAAATGGGAGAATGTTTGGATGAGCAACGCGCCTTTAAATAACGGTCGCAGGCGTTTCTTAACCGCAACAACAGCCGTTGTTGGTGGTTTAGGAGCAGCTGCTGTAGCCGTGCCTTTTATTAAATCATGGAATCCGAGTGCCAAGGCGAAAGCTGCGGGCGCGCCGGTGGAAGTGGAAGTCAGTAAGTTAGAACCGGGACAAATGGTTCGTGTCGAGTGGCAAGGTAAACCTGTATGGGTTGTACGCCGTGCTGAGTCGGTACTAGAAAACCTAAAATCGATCGGTGGTCAACTTCGTGACCCTCAATCTGAAGCTGAACAACAACCAGAATACGCACAGAACGAGTTCCGTTCAATTAAGCCGGAATTCTTCGTTGCTGTTGGTTTCTGTACGCACTTAGGTTGTTCTCCAACTTACCTGCCGGATTCTTTTGCAGAACAAGTTCAGGGTGTTAAGTCTGGTTTCTTCTGTCCTTGTCATGGTTCAAAGTTTGATATGGCAGGTCGAGTATTCCAAGGCGTACCAGCTCCATTGAATCTTGTTGTACCAAAGCATATGTATTTGAGTGACACTAAGATCATGATCGGTGTGGACGAGGGAGACGCGTAATGCAAGGATTGCTTGATTGGGTAGAGAAACGTCTACCCGCGATGAATGCGTATAAAAAGCATTTATCTGAATACCCAATGCCTAAGAACTTTAACTTTTGGTACCTTTTCGGTTCTTTGGCAATGTTGGTATTGGTTAACCAAATCCTTACGGGTATTTGGCTAACAATGAACTACGTACCGTCAGGTGAGGGTGCATTTGCTTCTGTTGAATACATCATGCGTGATGTGGAATACGGTTGGCTACTACGTTACATGCACTCAACAGGTGCTTCGGCATTCTTCGTTGTTATCTACCTGCACATGTTCCGTGGCCTAATCTATGGTTCTTACCAAAAGCCTCGTGAGCTACTTTGGATCTTCGGTATGTTGATCTTCTTAGTGCTTATGGCTGAGGCTTTCATGGGTTACCTACTACCATGGGGTCAAATGTCTTACTGGGGTGCTCAGGTAATCATTTCTCTGTTTGGTGCGATCCCTGTTATCGGTGATGACCTAACGCTTTGGATCCGTGGTGACTACATCATCTCTGGTGCAACGCTGAACCGTTTCTTCGCACTGCACGTTATCGCTCTACCAATTGTACTTCTGCTGCTTATCGTACTTCACGTACTAGCACTGCACGAAGTGGGTTCGAACAACCCAGACGGTATTGAGACGAAACTTCCTAAAGGCACAATGGGCGACGACTACAAAACGCAGTTCCCATTCCACAAGGATTACACTAAGAAATACGACATCATTGACTCTATTCCTTTCCACCCATACGGGACCGTGAAAGATATGGTTGGTGTGGCCGGTTTCCTATTCTTCTTCTGTTATGTGCTGTTCTTTAACCCAGAGATGGGTGGATTCTTCCTTGAGCCGCCAAACTTTGAAGCTGCTAACCCACTGAAAACACCAGAGCACATCGCTCCGGTATGGTACTTCACGCCGTTTTACGCAATTCTGCGTGCTGTTCCTGATAAGTTGCTAGGTGTTGTAGCAATGGGCGCATCTATTGTTGTGCTATTCCTACTACCATGGTTCGACCGTTGTAAAGTGCGTTCTTACCGTTACCGTAGCAAACTGCATTTGATTAACATCATCCAATTCACAATAAGCTTTATTGCGCTTGGTGTACTTGGTGCGCTTCCAGCAACGCCAACATACACGCTACTGGCTCAAATCTTTAGCTTAGGTTACTTCATGTTCTTCGTTCTACTGTGGTTCTACAGTAAAAATGAAGCGACGAAACCATTACCAGAAAGGGTGACATTCAAATGAAAAAGTGGATTGTAATTTTATTTGCTATGTTGCCGTCACTGGTGATGGCAGCGGGTGCAAACGTACCATTAGACAAAGCGAACAATGATTTAACAGACAAAGCTTCATTGCAAAATGGCGCTAAGATGTTCATGAACTACTGTTTCGCTTGTCACTCAACGCAGTACCAGCGCTATGAACGTGTTGCGAATGATTTAGAGATCCCCGTTGATCTTATGAAGGAAAATCTGATTTTCGATCCTGAAGCGAAAATCGGTGACTTGATGGTTAATGCTATGCCTTCTGATCAAGCGGCAAGTTGGTTTGGTGCTCCGCCACCAGACCTAACATTGGTTGCTCGTGTTCGTGGCGCAGACTGGCTGTACACTTACCTTCGTACTTTCTATGAAGATCCGTCTCGTCCATTTGGCGTGAACAACATTGTTTTCCCAAGCGTTGGTATGCCGCACGTTCTTGAAGAACTGCAAGGTATCCCAACACCAATCTACGATACTCATATGGTAGATGGCGAGGAAGTGACGGTTGTTGTTGGCACTGAGACTGACGGCTCTGGCGAATTAAGTGCTGGTGAATACGACGAAGCAGTTCGTGACCTTGTTAACTTTTTGGTTTACTCGGGCGACCCAGTTCAACTTGAGCGTCACGCTATGGGTTGGTGGGTAATGGCCTTCTTAGTAATCTTCACTATCATCGTGATTTTGCTGAAGAAAGAGTATTGGCGTGATGTGCACTAATTGTGCTATAATACCGTGCTAATTCCCAAATTATGTTAATGTTCAATGGAGGCTTTAGGCCTCCATTGTTTTTATTTAAAGTGTACTGGAGGGCTCCATGGCTGTAGCTGCCAATAAACGTTCTGTAATGACTCTTTTCTCAAGTGCTTCTGATATGTATAGCCATCAGGTGCGCATCGTTCTTGCTGAAAAAGGCGTAAGTGTTGAAGTTGAGTTGGTTGATGAAAAAAATCTACCAGCAGAGCTTGTTGAACTGAACCCGTACAAATCAGTACCTACTCTTGTTGATCGTGAGCTTGCTCTATATGACTCGAAGATCATCATGGAATACCTAGATGAGCGTTTCCCTCATCCACCGTTGATGCCTGTATACCCGGTTGCTCGTGGTAACAGCCGTCTAATGATGTACCGCATTGAGCGTAACTGGTATTCAGTTGCAGAGAAGATCGTTAAAGGCAACGCTGAAGAATCTGAAGCAGCTCGCGTTAAACTGCGCAACGACCTACTGACTCTTGCTCCTATCTTCGCTGAGTATGAATACTTCATGAGCGAAGAGTTTAGCCTAATTGATTGTTACCTAGCTCCGCTATTATGGCGTTTACCTGAGCTTGGTATCGAACTAATTGGTCCTGGTTCTAAAGAGCTTAAGATTTACATGAACCGCGTATTCGAACGTGATTCATTCCTAGCTTCTCTAACTGAAGCTGAGCGTGAGATGCGACTCGTTCGCTAAGCGTTTATGGATATTTCTAATATGACTCCACGCCGACCATACATGCTTCGTGCATTTTATGAGTGGCTGGTTGATAACGAACTAACTCCACACCTTGTTGTTGAAGCAACATTACCGGGTGTGCGAGTTCCAGAAGAGTTTGTTCAAGATGGTCAGATCATTCTGAACATCGCGCCTCGTGCGGTTGGACAACTTGAACTGGGTAACGAAGCTGTGACGTTTAGTGCTCGCTTTAGTGGTCGTCCACACTCTGTGATCGTTCCGCTTTACGCAGTACAAGCGATTTATGCTCGTGAAAATGGTGCTGGTACCATGTTTGAACCTGAAGAGGCTTACATGGAAGCGTTTGAAGAAGGGATTGAAGAAAGTCCTTTTGAAGAACCAGAAAAAGGCCCATCTTTGAGCGTAGCAACGGCAGACGTAGATGCTGAAGAGCCAGACTCAGATCCTGAGCCACCTCGTCCAGCGAAAGGTCGCCCAAGCCTTCGTGTTATCAAATAACGTTAGTTATACCAATCACAGTAAGTAAGTGATCAGAAATAGCGCAGGAAAAAAGCTTGAGAGCAAGGCGGAATTTTTTGATAAGTAGTTATTCTACAATCAAAAATTCTAACGCAGTTATCGAAATTTTTAACAAGCTAGAATGATAGATTATTTACTACGATTGGTATTAGATAACGAACCAAATAAAAAAGCAGCGACGAGTCGCTGCTTTTTCTTTTCTGCTATATCGCATTTAGTTGACTGGCTTACGGCTAGTTAACAGCCGTCTCTTCTTCACCGTATTCAAACGCTCGAATAACCTGTTTTACGCCAGATATGTTACGCGCAACTTCTGTCGCGATATCGGCATGCTCTCTAGTCACGAGTCCAAGTAGGAATACTTCTGAATCCTCAGTAATCACTTTTACTTTGATGCCGTTAAGCTCAGCATTCGCAAGCAGAGCTGATTTCACCTTAGTGGTAATCCAGCTGTCTTTACTGATAGCACTTACAGACAAAGGTTCTTTCACTCGAACTTGATTGTGGATGCTCTCAACGCCAGCCACTTCTTTGGCTTGGTTTTCAAAAGCGCGACGTTCTGAATCTGTGGTTGCTTGCCCCATCAACACCACTGAACCTCGGTATGAGCTTGCGGTGACACGTACATTGCCACGGAATGGTTGTTTATTGGTAATCGCTGCAACTTCAAATTCGATGTTGTTGTCGTTCCAAATCTCTTTGGTTGTTCGCGTATCTGTGACTAGGTTTGCAGTAGTTGCAGCACCAGCAATGAAAATGCCAGCACAACCAGACAGAGACAGTGTAAGTAGCGAAACATTAATCAGCTTAAACAGCCTCATAGAGGTTAATGATTTCATTGTGATGCTCCGTATATCACTCTTCGTGGGCAGGGAAGAGTACTTGATCGATTAGGTCACATAGGCAGTGCAGTGTCACCATGTGTACTTCATGAATGCGCGCTGTACGGTGTGACGGGATACGAATCTCTACATCGTGTTCACCAAGCAAACCTGCCATCTCACCACCATCTTTACCGGTAAAGGCGATGATGGTCATGTCGCGAGTTACCGCCGCTTCCATTGCCTTGATGATGTTCTTGCTGTTACCGCTAGTCGAGATAGCCAACAGAATATCGCCAGTTTGACCGAATGCACGCACCTGCTTAGAGAAGATCTCTTCATAGTGGTAGTCGTTAGCCACAGCCGTTAGCGTGGTGTTGTCTGCTGTGAGTGCCATTGCTGGAAGGCTAGGGCGCTCTGTTTCAAACCGGTTGAGTAGGCACGATACAAATTGCTGAGCATTCGACGCCGAACCACCATTACCACAACAAAGAATTTTGTTTCCGTTAAGCAAGGTCGCAACCATTGCTTGAGCGGCATGCGTGATTGCGTCAGGCAGAGCTTCTGCAGCCGCAATTTGGATTTGAATACTTTCTGTGAAACTTTCTTTAATGCTGTCTAGCATGTTTATCCTTGGGTAATCGCGTTTTGAATCCAGTCGATAGTGTCATTCGGCCCTTCAATGGCAACAATATCAAACCTGAAATCTGTAGAGTGCACCGACAAGCCTTGCTGCATAAGCCAAACATTGGCTGTTTTGAGCAGTTTCTGTGACTTCTTGGCAGTCACCATTTCAGCGGCATGTCCGTAGCGGGTTTGCTTGCGGTATTTTACCTCAGCAAACACAACCGTATTGTTATGGCGCATTATAAGATCAATCTCGCCACATTTTGCTATGAAGTTTTCTTCTATTAACGATAAACCGTGGTTAATCAGATAAGATTTTGCCACGGCCTCGTATTTATCACCCACTTGTTTGTGGGTGATGGTTGGTTTGGATAGGAACTTTCGGCTAAAAAGCCCCATGCTCTGCCCAGCTGATTTCACGTTGAACCACACAGTTGTTATCGATGGTTAGCACACCCGTTTCACCTGGAATGCTGTAACCCTGTACGGCTTTCATCTGTGGCAGTGCATCCATTAGGTAGTATGCATCCATTCCCAGTGCTTGCAGACGCTTTTGGCCGTTTGAGTGTGCAGGCCATAGGTCGTTTAGCTCTTTATTAAGCTCGTTTTTGTTCTCAACCAATAGTGGGATGTCGCTGTAGAACACGCCGGTTAGGTCTTCATACTGCTTATCACCGCTGTTGCTGCGTGAGTTTGAGAAAAGAGCGGGCTGGCTAGCATCAGGGTTAATTGCAACTTCAATGAAGGGTTTGATTAGCGTTAGCTCTGAGTTCTTAGCCACAATGTAGACAGAATCGATATCACGACGGCTGCGTGGCTCTGTTTCTAGGTCTAGGTTCAGTAACCCATCCATTTGAGCGATACGTTGTTGGCTCTCTTGCAAGCCAAATACCTGATTCACATTACGTTGCAGTTGGCGTTTGTCAGAGAACAAGCTGATAGCCACATCGTTGCTGCTGTATTTTTTCCACTCTTCTTTAAACGCTTGCTCAACTCGCTCACCTAAACGTCCTCTTGGCGCAAGGATAAGCGGGTACTTGTAGCCTTGAGCAAATAGGTGCTTCGCTGCCTGAGCGACTTCTTGCTCTGGCGATAGAGCGAGATAACAAATGTTAGTATCTGGTTCTAGTTGCGTTGGAATGTTCAGAGCTAAAGCTGGAATCGAGTTCTCGTGGTTTTTCTGCGCTTGCTGAAGTTTAGTTATGTTGCTCTTAATCAGCGGGCCAACGATGAAATCAACGTTGTTCTCTTCCAGTGTCGCTTTAATCTCAGCGGCACTTTGCACGTTGGTATCCATTACCGTCAGCGTTGCATCTTCTTCGCGCTCTTTGTCATTCATCATCGCAAAGATGAAACCGTCACGCACAAGTTGTGCTTGCTTGCCGTACTTACCGGTTAGAGGCAGTAATAGTGCAGTGCTGGTTGGCTTGCTGATCTCTAGTGCCAAGACGTCAGTGATCGCCTGAGGTGTGTAAGTAGCAGCTGGGTGCTGAGGATTCTCGGCTAACCAATCCGATAAGGTTTCCTGCAGGTTTGGAAGATTTGAGTTCAGCGTCTTCATGTAGATTGCCAGTTGTAACCAACCTGAAAGCACATCTTCTGTCGGTGATGTTTTCAGTTCTAGAATCTCGTATTGAGAGTAGCTATTCAGGTTTTGCCAAATACGGTCGGCAGTTTGCTGTTGAAGCTCGTCGTCAGCCTCTAGGTACTCTGAATAGAGCACTAACTCACGGCTTGCCTCGAAATACTCACTCTTCATCTCTGAGATGTTCGCGCGTAGCTCGTGATAATCTTTCCACTGCTCGTTCGGAAGCTTCCACCAAGGCTGGAAGTTTAGTTGGCTATAAGCTTGATCTGGCTGTGAGTTATTCACCAGCAGCTGAGCGCGCGCTAATTGCCATTCCGCTTGTTGCGTTTCGCTCAGCTCTTGTTTTGCTAAGCGTTTAATCAGCAGAGTTGCTTGATCGGTTTTTCCAACTTGCACAGAAGCCTTAAGCGCCATGATTAACCAGTCGTTTTGTAGACTTCCTTTGCTACTATCCGCCTGCATCATGTAACTTTCAGTTGATTGCGCTGGATCTAGTGTAATATCAACGCTCGTTGGTGCTTGAGGACCTGAAGAACAAGCCGCCAATGTAATTGCTAATGCAATTGGAGTTAGTAAGCGTGGTACACTGAGTCTCTTATGGTTCATCGTTGCCATGAGTTCTTTAAATTCCGTATAAATTTGTATCTATATTAATCGTTGAAGTGATGGTAAACAAATGACAGATAACAAAACCTTGCTCACAGAGAGCCCAACTCTCTACATTGTGCCAACCCCAATCGGAAATTTGGGAGATATCACTCAAAGAGCAATTGAAATTTTATCAAGTGTCGATGTTATTGCAGCCGAAGACACACGCCACACGGGTAAGCTGCTTGCTCACTTCAATATATCAACCAGAACGTTCGCTTTACATGATCATAATGAACAAACTAAAGCGCAAGTTCTAGTCGAAAGGTTATTAGAAGGTCAGTCTATCGCATTAGTCTCTGATGCGGGTACACCTTTAATCAGTGACCCAGGTTACCATCTTGTCTCACAATGTCGTCAAGCGGGTGTGAGAGTTGTGCCACTTCCTGGTGCTTGTGCAGTGATTACGGCATTGAGTGCGTCTGGTTTACCGTCTGATCGTTTCAGCTTTGAAGGCTTTTTGCCGCCAAAGAGCAAAGGTCGTAAAGATAAGTTCCTAGAGATCGCGAAAGCAGAGCGCACGTGTATCTTCTACGAATCACCACATCGAATCTCAGATTCTCTACAAGATATGCTTGAGATCTTAGGCCCAGACCGTGAAGTTGTCTTGGCACGTGAGCTGACTAAGACATTCGAAACAATTCAAGGATTGCCACTGGGTGAGTTGATTGAGTGGATTGAAGAAGATTCGAACCGTAAGCGCGGTGAGATGGTGTTACTGATTCATGGTCATCGTGAAGAAGCGAGCACAGAACTGCCAGACGAAGCGACTCGTACTCTGGGTATCCTAACTAAAGAGTTACCTCTTAAAAAAGCGGCGGCAATGACAGCTGAAATCTACAACCTGAAAAAGAACGCGCTGTACAAGTGGGGCCTTGAGCACCTAGATGGTTAACGCTGAATAGATAAATAGCTGCTCAGTGTATAAGTCGCTAGAGTGCTATTTTAAAGCTTGTGAGGAATGAAGGTCGTCCCTTCATTCCTCTTTTTTTGTCTGGATTGTGTGAAATTCATGCGTTTACTTAGCGGTTTGCAGCATATTTGTGATCTCGCTAGACACTGCACTCTAATCTCTATACAATCCGCCCTCGGAGTTGAACGGGTAATCGCTGCTTTGCTGATGTCCTTCGGGAGACTGACGTTGAGGTCCTTCGGGAAACTGACGTTGAAGTCCTTCGGGAGACTGGCAGAGGGGAGGAACGTCCGGGCTCCATAGAGCAGGGTGCCAGATAACGTCTGGGGGGCGCGAGCCCACGACAAGTGCAGCAGAGAGAAGACCGCCGATGGCCTCATTTCTTCGGAAGGGGCACAGGTAAGGCTGAAAGGGTGCGGTAAGAGCGCACCGTGCGACTGGCAACAGTTCGTAGCAAGGTAAACTCCACCCGGAGCAAGATCAAATAGGCCCTCACATTGCGTTGCTCGCGTATGGGGGCGGGTAGATTGCTTGAGCCTGTGAGCGATTGCAGGCCTAGACGAATGGTTACCGCCGCGCAAGCGGAACAGAACCCGGCGTATGTGTCAACTCCACCTATATAAAGAACCCATCATTACTTAACGGTAGTGATGGGTTTTTTGCTTTATATTGACGTAAATTATTTAGATTTCCTTAGAATCCTTCACCCTGATATGAGCTTGGGTCAAAAATTCCCAAAGCCTATACACAATATGGTGGAGATACGGCGTGAAATCAGTACACTAAAACGTTAATAGAACAAATTATTGCCGAACTAATGGCTCAATCCACTCACTGAGAAGACTATGACAGAAGCATTCAAACATATTTCAGTATTGCTTAACGAATCTATTGACGGACTTGCGATCAAACCTGACGGTACCTACATCGATGGTACTTTTGGCCGTGGTGGTCACAGCCGTACAATCCTGTCTAAACTGGGCGAGAATGGACGACTCTTTAGTATTGACCGCGATCCACAAGCGATTGCAGAAGCGCAAAAGATTGATGACCCTCGTTTTACGATTATTCACGGCCCGTTCTCAGGTATGGCTGAATATGCAGAGCGTTATGACTTAGTCGGTCAAGTGGATGGTGTGTTACTGGATCTAGGTGTTTCTTCACCACAGCTAGATGACGCTGAGCGTGGCTTTAGCTTCATGAAAGACGGTCCGCTTGATATGCGTATGGACCCAACAACCGGTATTCCTGTCTCTCAGTGGTTAGTTGAAGCCGATCTTGATGACATCACATGGGTTATTCGTGAGTTCGGTGAAGACAAACACGCTCGTCGTATCGCGAAAGGCATCATTGCTTATCAAGAGAATGAAGAGAACGAACCACTAACGCGTACCGGTCAGTTGGCTAAGCTTATCTCGGATGTAGCTCCAAAAAGCTTCAAAGAGAAAAAGCACCCAGCAACACGTGCTTTCCAAGCCTTCCGTATCTACATCAACAGTGAACTTGAAGAGATCGATACAGCCCTGAAAGGCGCAGCAAGCATTCTTGCTCCTCAAGGCCGTTTGTCTGTTATTAGCTTTCACTCTCTTGAAGACCGCATGGTGAAGCGCTTTATCCGTAAAGAGAGCCAAGGTCCGCAAGTACCACATGGCCTGCCACTAACAGAAGAGCAGATCAAAGCGCTAGGCAGTGCTGATCTTAAGCCTGTTGGTAAAGCGATCAAGCCTTCTAAAGATGAAGTGGATGAGAATACTCGTTCGCGTAGCTCAGTATTACGAATCGCAGAAAAGCTATAGTCAATGAAGACCTCCAAACCTAACTTAGCCAAGATAATATTTTTTGATTTGATCTCCGTGGGTAAAGTCCCATTGGTGCTGCTTATCTGTATCTTCGCGAGCGCGATGGGGGTCGTTCTCACGACACACATGTCACGTCAGGCAATCACGCAAAAAGACATGGCATTGAGTGAGCGTGAACAGCTTGATAATGAATGGCGAAATTTAATGCTTGAAGAGACGGCTCTGGCTGAACATAGCCGCGTTCAAGCATCGGCAAAACGAGAGCTAGACATGAAACGTCCAGACTCCGACAAAGAAGTTGTGATCACACTGAAATGACCGGAAAAAAGGAAAAAGCCCCCGCGAAAGCCGTTAAGAAACCAACGAAAGAGCGAGTGAAGAGCGAAAAGGACTCGGATCCAATTCTGATTAAATGGCGTTTCAACGTCGTTATTGCTTTTGTGTTGGTTGCCTTTTCTGTACTAGTAGGTCGTGTGGCTTACATCCAAGTCATTGAACCAGATAACTTAATTCGTCAGGGCGACCTTCGTTCTGTACGTGTTAAGGCTATTCCTTCTGCCCGCGGTATTATTTCAGACCGCAATGGCGAACCACTTGCCGTCAGTGTGCCTGTTGAGGCGGTATGGGCTGACCCGAAAACCATCTTCGATAAAAATGGCATGGCCCAAATTGATCGTTGGTATGCGCTAGCTGATGTACTTGGCTTAGATCGACAATCGATGATCAACAAGATCTCCAGCGACAAATCTCGTCGTTTTATCTACCTACAAAGACAAGTTAGCCCAGCAATGGCGAAATACATCCGCGACTTAAAGCTGGTGGGTATTGGTCTTAAAGCAGAATCACGTCGTTATTACCCAGCCGGTGAAGTCAGCGCGCATCTTATTGGTGTGACCGGAATTGATGGACACGGCCTAGAAGGTGTCGAGCGCAGCTACGATAAGTGGCTCACGGGTGAAGCAGGTAAACGTACAATCCGTAAAGACCGTTACGGGCGAGTAGTTGAAAACATTGCACTAGAAGAGCGTGAAGAAGGTAAACCACTCGAATTGACCATCGATCAGCGCTTACAAGCCATCGCTTATCGAGCGATTAAACAGGCGGTAGCCGATCACAAGGCGACGTCTGGATCTGCCATCTTATTAGACGTAAAAACGGGTGCGGTTTTGGCCATGGTTAACGCACCGTCTTACAACCCAAACAATCGTGCTGATTTACAAAGCTTTAAGATGCGTAACCGCGTGATCACCGATGCTTTTGAGCCAGGTTCGACGGTTAAGCCGTTTGTTGTTCTTGCCGCTCTCGAAAATGGTACCGCGGATGCTGATACTGTAATTGATACGGGTAACGGCATCATGCAAATCGGTGGTAGCCGTGTACGTGATACTTCCAAAGTTGGTAAGGCAGACTTGGCGTTAATCCTTAAGAAGTCGAGTAACATCGGTGTGGCGAAGTTAGCACTGGATATGCCACTTGAAGCGCTACTGGGCATGTACAGTTCTGTTGGTCTTGGCGAGATGTCTGGGCTGAATCTAGTCGGTGAGACCGCGGGTATTTTCCCGAACCGTCGACGCTGGTCTAAGTTTGAAATCGCTACCTTATCCTTTGGTTATGGTCTAGCGATTACTCCGCTGCAATTGGCTCATGCCTATGCGACGTTAGCGAATCACGGTGTTTACGAACCTATCCATATCGTTAAAAGCAACGACCAAGATTTCTCAAAACAGAGCATCAAGCGCGAAAATGCTGAGTTGGTTTTGAACATGCTAGAAGGCGTAACCCAAAAGGGCGGTACAGCGACAAGAGCTGCCGTGCCGGGTTACCGAGTAGCAGCAAAAACAGGTACATCTAGAAAAGCGATTTCCGGTGGTTATGGAGACGAGTACTTCGCCTATACCGCAGGTGTTGCTCCAGTGAGTGACCCAAGAGTCTCTTTGGTTGTGATGATCAATGAACCTCAAGGTGACCTCTACTATGGTGGCTCGGTCGCAGCCCCTGTTTTTTCTGAAATCATGAAGGGCGCACTGCAAATTCTGAATGTCCCTGCTGATGAAAACAAGTTTCAAGAATAGAGCCAATCAGGATTCAATATGAGTAATAGCCTCACGCTGTCATCTTTACTTTCTCCTTGGGGTGACTTTAGTTCACCTGAGCTGGATGCGATTGCCGTTGAACAGTTGGAGTTGGATAGTCGTGCCATCAAAGACGGCGATATTTTTGTTGCTGTAGTTGGGCATGCTGTTGATGGCCGTCGTTTCATTGACAAAGCGGTCTCACAGGGAGCCAATGCCGTTATCGCACAAGCTGATGCTGAAAAGGCCCATGGTCTGATTGAGTGGTTGGATGCTGTTCCGGTTGTTTACATTAAAGACCTTAACTTGGTGTTATCTGAGTTGGCCGGTCGTGTTTACTCGTCTCAGGCGACTAAGCTGATTGGTGTTACCGGCACCAATGGCAAAACCACTATCACCCAATTGATTGCTCAGTGGCTAGATTTAGTCGGCCAACGCTCTGCGGTAATGGGCACCACGGGTAACGGTTTTCTAGACAACCTTAAAACGGCGGCGAATACGACCGGTAGTGCGATTGAAATACAACGTACGCTGAGTGAGTTGGCTGAAGAAAACGCTGTTTATACCGCGATGGAAATCTCGTCTCATGGTTTGGTTCAAGGCCGAGTTAAGGCATTGGATTTTGAGGCTGGTGTATTTACTAACTTGAGCCGTGACCACTTGGATTACCACGGCACGATGCAAGAGTACGCTCTGGCTAAGAAGAGCTTGTTTACTCAGCATAAGTGTAAGCACGCTGTGATTAATGTTGATGATGAAGTCGGTAAAGCTTGGATGGCTGATCTGTCCAATGCAGTAGCTGTGTCATTGCTTCCGTTATCGGGCTACCAGCAGTCAGTATGGGCATCGGATGTTGCTTATGCAGAGACGGGTATCAAACTCGCTTTTGATGGTAGCTGGGGGCAGGGACAACTGTCTGTTCCTTTAATTGGCCAGTTCAACGCATCAAATGTATTGGTTGCTTTCGCGACCCTACTTGTACTAGGCATCGACAAGCAAACCTTGATCGACACAGCACCTCAATTGCAACCTGTGATTGGCCGTATGGAATTGTTCCAAGTACCAAACAAAGCGAAAGTGGTTGTCGACTACGCGCATACACCTGACGCATTAGAGAAAGCATTGGCAGCACTACGTGTACATTGCTCTGGAAAGCTATGGGCAATCTTTGGCTGCGGTGGTGATCGAGATATAGGCAAGCGCCCTATGATGGCGGTTACTGCAGAGCAGTTCGCCGATAACATTATTATTTCAGATGACAACCCTCGCAGTGAAGACCCGGCATTGATTGTTAAAGACATGCTGGCAGGTTTAAGTGAGCCTGAAGTCGCCTTTGTTGAACACGATCGCTTTCAGGCGGTTAAGTTTGCTCTAGAGCAGGCGGGTAATAACGACATTATTCTTCTGGCAGGTAAAGGCCATGAGGATTACCAAGTATTGAAAGACAAAACGATCCACTATTCGGATCGAGAGTCAGCACTACAACTTTTAGGTATTTCATAATGATTGATGTATCACTCGAGCAGATCTGCTCAGCGGTGTACGGTCAGCTGATAGAGGCTGGCAAATCGAGCAATAGTTTGATCAATGCGGTTTCTACCGATACTCGCACCGTTGAAGAAGGTGCACTGTTTGTTGCTCTTGTAGGTGAACGTTTTGATGCGCATGATTTTTGTGGTCAGGCTGTTGAGGCCAATGCGAGTGCGTTATTAGTTCAACGAAAACTTGACCTAAATATTACTCAAGTTGTTGTTGAAGACACTAAACTTGCTTTAGGTCAGCTAAGTGCTTGGATCCACAAACAATGTAACGTGCCAACCATGGCGATAACAGGAAGCTGTGGCAAAACGACCGTCAAAGAGATGGTCGCGAGTATTCTACAACAACGTGGCAAAGTGCTGTTTACAGCGGGTAACTTCAATAATGATATTGGAGTACCACTAACCTTGCTGCGCAGTGAACCCAATGACGACTATGCCGTGATAGAACTGGGCGCGAACCACATTGGTGAAATTGCCTATACCACGCAGCTTGTGAAACCACAGGTGGCCTTAGTGAATAACGTTGCTGCCGCGCATCTAGAGGGCTTTGGCTCAATTGATGGTGTTAAACAAGCGAAAGGCGAAATTTTTCAGGGGCTTGCTGCTGGTGATACTGCTATTGTTAACCTAGAGAGCAATGGTGGTGACTTCTGGAAAGATGTGCTTGCAGACAAAAACGTACTGACCTTTTCTGAAAGTGATGACACGGCGGATTACTTTTCGACGAATATTCGCATCAACGAGCAGGGTGAAGCTTGCTTTGATATGCAGACCCCGCAAGGCGCTATCGATGTCGAACTTGGCATTATTGGTCAGCACAATGTAGCAAACGCATTAGCGGCAGCTGCACTGAGCATTCAATTCGATGCCACGCTTGCAGAAATAAAAAGCGGTTTAGCGAATCTTATCTCAGTTAAAGGCCGAGTTGAGGTTCAACAATTAAGTCAGAATATCAAGCTGATAGATGACAGTTACAACGCCAGCGTACCGGCAATGAAGGCGGCAGCTAAATTGTTGTCGAGCTTCAAAGGTCAGCGTTGGTTGATTTTAGGCAATATGGCTGAATTAGGCGATGAAAGCCTTGCACTTCACCGTCAAGTCGGTGAATATGCTGCCCCATTCGCTTTTGAGAATGTACTCACTTACGGTGATGATACCAAGGTGATTAGTGAAGTGTGTAACGGCACTCACTTTGCAACGCATGAAGCGATGATCGCGCACATAGAGCAGCACTTGAGCTTGCCAGAAAACGCGCCACATACCTTGTTGGTAAAAGGCGCCAATAGTGCAGGAATGAGTAAAATAGCCGCTGCTTTAAAGGAGAACTTTTCATGATAATTTGGCTTGCAGAGCTACTACAGCCACACTTTTCTTTTTTCCGTTTGTTCGAATACTTGTCGTTTCGTGCAATCGCGAGCATTTTGACGGCTTTATGTCTGTCGCTGTGGATGGGACCTCGTTTAATTGAGCGTCTGCAAATGCTGCAAATTGGCCAAGTTGTTCGTAACGACGGCCCAGAGTCTCACTTTAGTAAGCGTGGCACACCAACTATGGGTGGTGTGATGATCCTTGCTGCGATCATTATTACAGTCTTGCTTTGGGCTGACTTATCAAACCCTTACGTTTGGGCGGTGCTTGTCGTGCTAGGCGGTTACGGTGCAGTTGGTTTTGTTGATGATTATCGTAAAGTTGTTCGTAAGAACACTGATGGTCTGATTGCTCGTTGGAAGTACTTTTGGCAGTCGGCGATTGCTTTGGTAGTGGCATTTGCTCTGTATGCTCACGGGCAAGACACTGCAGCAACACAATTAGTGGTGCCTTTCTTTAAAGATGTGATGCCACAACTTGGTTTACTGTACATTGTTCTAACTTACTTTGTTATTGTGGGTACCAGTAACGCGGTAAACCTAACTGATGGCCTAGATGGCTTGGCGATTATGCCAACGGTTATGGTTGCAGCGGGTTTTGCTGTTATCGCTTGGGCGACAGGTAACGTTAACTTTGCAGCATACCTACACATTCCATACATCCCATACACCTCTGAACTGGTTGTGGTATGTACTGCTATCGTTGGTGCAGGCCTTGGCTTCCTATGGTTTAACACTTACCCAGCACAAGTATTCATGGGCGATGTTGGCTCTCTAGCACTGGGTGGTGCGTTAGGTGTGATTGCGGTACTCGTTCGTCAAGAGTTGGTACTAGTGATCATGGGTGGTGTGTTTGTAATGGAGACCTTGTCAGTAATCCTGCAGGTGGGCTCTTACAAATTGCGTGGCCAGCGTATTTTCCGTATGGCACCGATTCACCACCACTATGAGCTGAAAGGCTGGCCAGAACCGCGTGTTATCGTGCGCTTTTGGATCATCTCAATGGTATTGGTACTGATTGGCCTAGCGACACTGAAAGTTCGTTAATCCTATGCGAGCCTCTGTATTAGAGGTTCTTTAAAACTATTAAGAGCATCTTGTTTAAATGGAACGTTGGCAAAATATTCAAAATGTAGTGGTTGTGGGGCTCGGTATTACCGGGCTCTCTGTCGTTAAACATCTCGTAAAATATCAACCTCATACGCATGTGAAGGTCATTGATACGCGAGAGCTACCGCCAGGAAAGGAATCTTTGCCTGAGTCGGTAGAGCTGCATTCTGGAAGCTGGAATGGCCAATGGCTAGCTGAGGCTGATCTGGTGGTTGCTAACCCAGGCATTGCTTTAGCGACGCCAGAAATTCAAGATGTGCTTGAAGCGGGTACGCCTGTCGTTGGCGACATCGAGCTGTTTGGTTGGGCTGTAGATAAGCCTGTTGTGGCGATTACTGGTTCAAACGGCAAGAGTACCGTGACGGATTTGACAGGCGTACTTGCTAAAGCGGCTGGCCTTAACGTTGGTGTCGGTGGCAATATTGGTATTCCGGCTTTAGACCTTCTTGAGCTTGATGCAGATTTATATGTGCTTGAGCTTTCAAGCTTCCAGTTAGAAACCACATCGAACCTAAACCTTGTAGCAGCAGCCTTTTTGAACCTGTCAGAAGATCACATGGATCGCTATCAGGGTATGGCTGATTATCGTGAAGCCAAGTTAAGAATTTTTAATAACGCGCAGTGTGCGATTGTTAACCGCGACGACAAAGAGACGTATCCAGACCACAACATGTCATTAGTAACATTCGGACTCGACGATCAAGAGTTTGGTGTCGCGACAGTTGATGGTACCGAATGGCTAATGGACAACGGTAAACCTGTCCTTGCTACCCAAGATTTAACATTGGTTGGACGTCACAATGTGGCGAATGCGTTAGTCTCACTTGCACTATTGAAGCAAGTTGGTATCGACTACAGCAAAAGTCTTGATGCTTTGAAGGCCTATAACGGTTTGACGCATCGTTGCCAAGTCGTGGCTGACAAGCGCGAAATCAAATGGGTTAATGACTCCAAAGCAACGAATGTAGCCAGCACATTGGCAGCCCTGTCTGGGTTGGAGTATCAAGGTACGTTATATCTTTTGGTTGGCGGCGTTGGTAAAGGTGCTGACTTTAGTGAGCTTGAACCAGTATTGGCGCAACTTGAGCGTGTTCAGCTGTGTTGTTTCGGTGAAGATGCAGATCAATTCATGCCTCTGCACCCATCGGCACAAAAGTTCGATACCATGCAGCAGATAATCGAATCTATCTCGCCACAGCTGGTGGCTGGAGATATGGTGATGCTGTCTCCGGCGTGCGCAAGCTTCGATCAATTTAATAATTTCATGGCAAGAGGTGATGCGTTCACTGAGCTTGCTCATGAGTATGCTTAACGTGTTGAAGGACTAACATTCAGTGCAAAGAGTCAAAGAGATTAATCAATCCATCTGGCAGTGGCTAAACCGTGCTACTCCCGAGGCGCTTTACGATCGTCAATTGGTGTGGATTGCTCTTGGGCTAATGCTGACAGGTTTGGTGATGGTGACGTCTGCTTCGTTCCCCATCAGTGCTCGTTTAACCGATCAGCCGTTTCACTTTATGTTCCGTCATGCCATCTTCCTTGTATTGGCGTTAGGTGTCTCTAGCGTCATATTGCAAATCCCGATGCAACGCTGGTTTCAATACAGTATGTATCTACTGGGCTTGTCCTTCTTCTTGCTGATTGTGGTATTAGCCGTCGGTAAGTCGGTTAACGGCGCATCGCGTTGGATCCCATTAGGGCTATTTAACTTACAACCCGCTGAAGTCGCCAAGTTATCGCTGTTTATCTTTATGGCGGGCTACTTGGTTCGGAAGCAAGATGAAGTGAGAAAAACCTTCTTCGGTGGTTTTGGTAAACCGATCATGGTATTCGGCGCTTTTGCCGTGCTGCTGCTAGGCCAGCCCGATTTAGGTACTGTGGTCGTAATGCTAGTGACCCTGTTCGGCATGCTATTCATTGCTGGTGCCAAGCTTTCACAGTTTATCGCCTTGATGGTGGCAGGTATTGCCGCGGTCGTCGGTTTGATTGTTATAGAACCTTATCGTGTTCGACGTGTTACCTCATTCTGGGAACCTTGGAACGACCCGTTCGGCAGTGGTTACCAGTTAACTCAGTCATTGATGGCGTTTGGCCGTGGTGATTGGATGGGGCAAGGGCTCGGTAACTCAATTCAGAAACTCGAATACTTACCCGAAGCGCACACCGATTTTGTATTTGCTGTGTTGGCAGAAGAATTGGGTTTTGTTGGCGTGACCTTGGTCTTGATACTCATCTTTAGCTTGGTTTTTAAAGCCATTTTTATTGGCAAAAAAGCCTTTGAACACGATCAAGTGTTCAGCGGCTATCTGGCTTTTGGTATTGGTATTTGGTTTGCGTTTCAGACGCTTGTTAACGTAGGTGCTGCATCTGGCATCGTTCCGACCAAAGGTCTAACCCTACCGCTAATCAGTTATGGTGGTTCGAGTTTAATTGTTATGTCTGTGGCGGTATCAATGCTGCTGCGCATTGACCACGAATGCCGAATGCAACAAAAAGAACAAGCTGATAGTCAAAACGAATTAGTAGAATAAGAATCTAACGTGATGAAACAAAACAAAAAACTTTTAGTGATGGCTGGTGGTACTGGCGGTCACGTTTTCCCAGGGTTAGCAGTAGCGAAAAAGCTTCAGCAACAAGGTTGGGAAATTCGCTGGTTAGGCACAGCAGACAGAATGGAAGCGGATTTAGTGCCAAAGCATGGCATTGAAATCGACTTCATCAAAGTGAAAGGCCTGCGTGGTCAAGGCATTAGCAAGTTAATTAAAGCGCCGTTCCAGATTATTAATGCCATACTTCAAGCAAGGCAACACATCAAAGCATGGCAGCCTGATGTGGTACTTGGTATGGGTGGCTACGTGAGTGGCCCGGGTGGTATCGCGGCATGGTTGTCTGGCATTCCAGTGGTTCTCCATGAACAAAATGCAGTGGCAGGTTTAACCAACCAATGGCTGTCTAAGATTGCTAAAAAGGTTTTCCAAGCTTTCCCTGGTGCTTTCCCTACCGCAGAAGTGGTGGGTAACCCAGTACGCGAAGATGTGGTTGCCTTAGCTGAACCCGAGCAACGCATGGCTGAGCGTGATGGTGACATCCGCATCTTGGTTATGGGCGGCAGTCAGGGCGCAAAAATCCTAAACGATACCTTGCCAGTAACGATGGCGCAGCTTGGTGAAGGCTTCACTGTGATGCACCAAGCGGGTAAGAACAATCAACAACAAGTTATTGAGCAATACAAATCACATTCTGTTGGTAATGTTCAAGTGACTGAATTTATTGATGATGTGGCGCAAGCTTATGAGTGGGCAGATCTATTAGTGTGTCGCTCAGGTGCATTAACCGTATCAGAAGTGTCTGCGGCAGGTGTCGGTTCTATCTTCGTTCCGTTTATGCACAAAGACAGACAACAAGCGTTGAATGCCGACCATTTAGTTGAATGTGGCGCAGCGTTAATGATTGAACAGCCTCAACTAACGGCTGATAAGCTAGCGAACACTATCGCGCAGCTTGATAGAAATGAATTAAAAATGATGGCAACAAAAGCTCGTCAAGCCGCCAAGCTTGATGCTGATGTGACCGTCGCTGAAGCGATTAAAGCTTTAGCAAAATAATGAGATTGAATTGATGACGATTGAACATACCCAAGACTTAGCGCAAATCCGTGCAATGGTGCCAGAGATGCGCCGTGTTAAATCTATCCACTTCATTGGTATTGGTGGTGCCGGAATGAGCGGGATTGCTGAAGTCTTGCTAAATGAAGGCTACCAGATCACGGGTTCTGATATTGCTCAAAACCCAGTGACTGATCGTTTAGTTAGCAAGGGTGCGACCGTTTATATCGGTCACCAAGCGAGTAACGTTGCCGACGCAAGTGTGGTGGTTGTTTCAACCGCTATCAACGAAGAAAACCCAGAAATTATTGCAGCTCGTGAAGCGCGCACACCGATCGTTCGTCGTGCAGAAATGCTGGCTGAGCTGATGCGTTTTCGTCACGGTATTGCTGTGGCAGGTACGCACGGTAAAACAACCACGACTGCGCTAGTGACACAGATTTACTCGGAAGCCGGCCTAGATCCAACCTTCGTAAACGGTGGTTTGGTGAAAAGTGCAGGCACAAACGCACGTTTAGGTTCAAGCCGTATCCTTATCGCTGAAGCTGATGAAAGTGATGCGTCATTCTTACATCTGCAACCTATGGTTAGTATCGTGACAAACATTGAAGCGGATCATATGGATACCTATGGCGGCGATTTCGAAACGCTAAAGCAGACATTTATCGATTTCCTACACAACCTGCCGTTCTACGGCCAGGCTGTGATGTGTGTAGATGATCCTGTTGTACGTGAACTTATCCCTCAGGTGAGCCGCCAAGTGATTACTTACGGCTTCTCTGAAGACGCAGATATTCGTATTAAAAACTACGTACAAGAAGGTCAACAAGGCAAGTTTACGGTTGTACGTGAAGGTAAAGCTAACTTAGATATCACGTTGAACATTCCAGGTCGCCACAACGCATTGAATGCATCGGCTGCGATTGCTGTTGCAACAGAAGATGACATCAGCGATGAAGCGATTCTCAAAGCGATGGCGGGAACGGAAGGCACGGGTCGCCGTTTCGATCACCTAGGTGAGTATGAAACAGGTAAAGGCGTTGCAATGCTAGTCGATGATTACGGTCATCACCCAACCGAAGTTGATGTGACGATTCAAGCTGCTCGTAGTGGCTGGACTGATAAACGTCTTGTTATGATCTTCCAACCGCACCGTTATAGCCGTACTCGCGATCTGTATGATGATTTCGCGAACGTTCTTGAGCAGGTTGATGTCCTAATTCTGTTAGATGTTTATTCTGCAGGTGAGAAACCTATTGCAGGGGCTGACGGACGTTCATTAAGTCGAACTATTCGTGGGCGTGGTAAGATAGACCCAATCTTTGTTGCCGATATCAACGCACTGCCATCGGCTTTAGCCAACGTAATTCAAGGCGGTGACCTTGTTTTAACGCAGGGTGCAGGCGATGTTGGTCGAGTAGCGAAGCAGTTGGAATCGTTACAGTTAGACATTAATAAAATGCAGAACGCGTAACAGAATACTGTCTACAGACTGTGGTCAATCGCTCACTTCTTGCGATTGACCTAAAATTGACCAAAAATCTTATTATCAACGTTTGATAGTTTGATTTTGCTCAGTATAATTCATAGGTTAAAGTAAGTGCTTTTACCTCTATTACGAAGATAGGGAATAGAATTGCGAACCAACGACAGGGAATGCGGGCTTTGGTAGAAAGTACTTTTAGCGAAAACCGCCACCTATTCAGTTTACCGTCACTCAAGAAACACGCCTTAGGCGGGTCTTTTTTTGTCATGGTATTGCTATTCATTGGGTTTCTTTTCTATACCACACTAACTTGGATGTGGGACGATCAGCGATTGCCTCTCTCCAAAATAGTACTTCAAGGCGACTTAACTTACGTAACCGCTGGTGATGTTCAACATGCCTTTAGCGAGCTAGAGCACATTGGAACCTTCATGTCGCAAGACATCGGTGTGTTGCAAGACAGTTTAGAAGCGTTACCTTGGGTTTCAGTGGTCTCCATTCGTAAGCAGTGGCCAGACACAATAAAAGTATTTTTGACTGAGTACCATGCGGCAGCAATCTGGAACGGTAACATGCTGCTGAATGACGATGGTCAGGTGTTTAATGGTGATATCGGCCTGTTGAAGGGCGATAGAGTTAAGCTTTACGGCCCAGACGGCACCAGCCAAGAAGTGATAGAAAAGTGGCGACAGATAACCCCTTTGATTAACAGTCTAGGGTTAACCGTTACCTCTCTCGTTCTCAATGAGCGTCGCGCTTGGCAAATAATCCTAGATAACGGTATCCGTTTAGAACTAGGTAAAGATTCTTTAGATGAGCGTGTTGAACGCTTCATTTCGCTTTACAACGAACTTGGTAGTAAAGCGAATCAAGTGAGCTACATCGACCTCAGGTATGATACGGGAGCCGCTGTAGGCTGGTTTCCAGAGCAAGAGTTAGAAGAGAGCACAGATGACTAAGACCGCAGATGACAACATAATCGTTGGTCTTGATATAGGCACTGCGACCATATCAGCTCTGGTTGGTGAAATATTGCCTGATGGTCAAATCAATATCATTGGTTCTGGGCAAAGCCCATCCAGAGGTATGGATAAAGGTGGTGTAAACGACCTAGAGTCGGTAGTTAAGTCGGTTCAGCGAGCTATTGATCAAGCAGAGTTGATGGCGGAATGCCAAATCAGCAATGTATTTATCTCGCTATCGGGTAAACATATCGCAAGCCGAATTGAAAAAGGCATGGGCACTATCTCTGATGAAGAGGTGTCTCAAGACGATATGGATCGAGCGATCCATACCGCGAAATCAATTAAAATAGGTGATGAGCAGAGAATTCTGCACGTGATCCCACAAGAATTTACCATTGATTATCAAGAAGGGATTAAGAACCCACTTGGCTTATCTGGTGTTCGAATGGAAGTCAGTGTTCACCTAATTTCTTGCCATAGCGACATGGCGAGAAACATTATTAAAGCTGTTGAACGATGTGGTCTCACAGTAGAACAAATCGTGTTTTCAGGACTTGCCTCAAGCAATGCGGTAATTACTGAAGACGAGAGAGAGCTTGGAGTATGTGTTGTCGATATTGGTGCGGGTACAATGGATATTTCCATTTGGACTGGCGGCGCACTTCGACACACAGAAGTCTTTTCCTACGCAGGAAATGCAGTAACCAGTGATATTGCCTTCGCTTTCGGCACGCCAGTGAGCGATGCTGAAGAGATAAAAGTAAACCATGGTTGCGCTCTGAGTGAACTTGTAAGCAAGGATGACTCTGTTAACGTCCCAAGTGTTGGTGGTCGCCCATCGAGAAGTTTGCAACGACAAACTTTGTCGGAAGTGATTGAACCACGTTACACTGAACTTATGGGTCTCGTTAACCAAACTATTGATACGGTTCAATTACAGCTACGAGATGAAGGTATTAAACACCACCTTGCAGCTGGCGTCGTTCTCACTGGTGGAGCGGCACAAATTGACGGATTGGTAGAGTGTGCGGAACGTGTTTTCCGCAATCAAGTTCGAGTTGGTAAGCCGTTAGAAGTTAGTGGCTTAACTGACTATGTTAAAGAGCCGTATCATTCTACGGCGGTTGGTTTACTTCATTACGCAAGAGATTGTCAGATCAGTGATGAAGGTGATTACAGCGAACCTAAGCGTTCAGCACCTTCTATGTCTGGTTTATTTGGCAAATTGCGTAATTGGATACAAAAAGAGTTTTAACCTGAGTTGCAGGAAAAAACGGAGATAACACATGTTTGAACCGATGATGGAAATGTCTGACGATGCAGTAATTAAAGTCGTTGGAGTTGGTGGCGGTGGCGGTAACGCTGTTGAGCACATGGTACGTGAATCAATCGAAGGCGTAGAATTCATCAGTGTTAACACTGATGCACAAGCACTTCGTAAAACAAGCGTGAGCAGCGTGATCCAAATTGGTGGTGATATCACTAAAGGTTTGGGCGCTGGTGCAAACCCACAAGTAGGCCGTGATGCAGCTCTCGAAGATCGAGAAAGAATTAAAGAAGTTCTAACTGGCGCCGATATGGTATTTATCGCAGCTGGTATGGGCGGTGGTACTGGTACAGGTGCTGCTCCAGTTATTGCTGAAGTTGCGAAAGAGTTGGGTGTGCTGACGGTTGCTGTTGTAACTAAGCCATTTAGCTTTGAAGGCAAAAAGCGTTTAGCGTTTGCTGAGCAAGGTATTGAAGAGCTTTCTAAACATGTGGATTCATTAATTACGATTCCAAATGAAAAGCTACTTAAAGTACTTGGCCGCGGCGTAACTCTGCTAGAAGCTTTCGCAAGTGCAAATGATGTACTTAAAAACGCTGTACAAGGTATCGCTGAGCTAATTACTCGCCCTGGTATGATTAACGTCGATTTCGCGGATGTTCGCACCGTAATGTCTGAGATGGGTCATGCAATGATGGGTAGCGGTATCGCAAAAGGTGAAGACCGTGCTGAAGAAGCTGCTGAAACAGCAATTTCTAGCCCACTACTAGAAGACATCGACCTAGCTGGCGCGCGTGGCGTTCTTGTGAACATCACTGCAGGCCTAGATATGCGTCTAGATGAGTTCGAAACAGTAGGTAATACAGTTAAGGCATTCGCATCTGATAATGCAACAGTTGTGATTGGTACTTCTCTAGACCCTGATATGACAGATGAAATCCGCGTAACTGTTGTTGCAACAGGTATCGGCACAGAGAAAAAACCAGACATTACATTAGTTGCTGGTGGTAAAGCTAAGGTTGCACCAACTCCTCAACCACAGGTAGCGGCTCAAACTGCACCAAAAGTGGAAGAGAAAGTGGCACAACCATTGCAAGAAAAAACTGAGGTTAAACCTCAAGTTAAGCCGCAACCAACAACGTCACCTGTTTCTTCAGGTACAGGCGCTAGCCAAAGTGCAGCACCTAAGGCTGAGAAAGAGAGTGGATACTTAGATATTCCAGCATTCTTACGACGTCAGGCTGATTAACAAATACCCAAAATTTGACTATCGTCGAATTAATGGTAAAATTCGCGGTCGGTAAATACTGACCGTGATTTGTAGCACTGATAACGAGGCAAGCAGATGATCAGACAACGTACTCTGAAAGAAATTGTGAAAACAACTGGTGTGGGTCTCCACTCTGGTCGTAAAGTCACACTTACTCTTCGCCCGGCAGCTGCAAATACAGGTATTGTTTATCGTCGTACAGATGTAAATCCACCTGTAGATTTCCCAGCTGATCCAGCGTCAGTTCGTGACACTATGCTATGTACAGCTCTTGTTAATGACGAAGGCGTACGTATCTCTACAGTGGAACACCTTAACGCAGCTTTAGCGGGTATGGGCATCGACAACATTATTGTTGAAGTAGATGCTCCTGAAATCCCAATTATGGATGGTAGCGCAAGCCCATTCGTATACTTGCTACAGCAAGCGGGTGTAGAAACACTGAATGCAGCGAAGCGTTTTATTCGTATCAAAAAGCCTATCCGTTTTGAAGATGGCGATAAGTGGGCAGAGTTTGTTCCATTTAACGGCTTCCGTATGGACTTTGAGATCGACTTTAACCACCCAGCAATTGAATCTGATGAGCAACGTTTGTTGTTTGATTTCTCTTCACAAGGTTTTGTGAAAGAAATCTCTCGCGCTCGTACTTTCGGCTTCATGCGCGACATTGAGTATCTACAATCTCAAAACCTAGTACTTGGTGGTAGCTTTGATAATGCTATCGTACTTGACGAATACCGAATTCTTAATGAAGAGGGTCTACGTTTTGACAATGAGTTCGTAACTCATAAAGTACTAGATGCGATTGGTGACTTGTACATGTGTGGACACGCTATTATTGGTGAGTTTCGTGCATACAAATCAGGTCACGGCCTAAATAACCAACTACTACGTGCAGTACTTGCTGACGCAGAAGCTTGGGAATGGGCAACATTCGAAGAAGAAGTAGGCTCTCCTGTTGCATTTGCTGAACCAGGAATGGTTCTAGCGTAATTGTTGTTTACAGCAATATAAGATTTCGAAAACCAGGTCATTGACCTGGTTTTTTTGTATCTATTTTCCAGATACAGTGTCGTCAACATCCGAAAGTTGTCTCCCAATGAGCTGCAGTCTGGCTAATCCATCAGCAATTAGAAAGAAAAGTTCCAAGCACATCAAACAAATGGGGTTATAAATGGTTGTTGGTGTGAAAATTACTTACACTAAAGGGCATTAATTTTAACTCAAGCCTTGAAAACTCTACTCTCAAGTACAATATCAAAGATACTAGATTTATCTCAGTATCCTTGGTTAGTAACTGAAGACTAGTTCATAGCTAGTAGAGACACTGACGGCATTTAAAATAGATCGCGGACGATCTGAGAACGAAGAGATTCCAAGCACATGATTACTAAGCTGCTGACAAAGGTAATTGGCAGTCGCAATGACAGAACACTGCGCCGCCTTAGAAAAATTGTAAAAGAAATTAATAACTTCGAACCAACGTTTGAAGCACTTTCAGACGAAGAACTAAAAGCAAAAACGGTTGAATTTCGTGAGCGCTTAGATAAAGGTGAATCGCTAGACCAACTTCTACCTGAAGCATTTGCTACGGTACGTGAAGCGTCTAAGCGTGTTTACGGCATGCGTCACTTTGACGTGCAAATGATTGGTGGCATGGTTCTAAATGCTGGCCAAATTGCAGAAATGCGTACTGGTGAAGGTAAGACTCTTACAGCAACCCTACCAGCTTATCTTAACGCCCTACCTAGCAAAGGTGTTCACGTAGTAACGGTGAACGACTACCTAGCGAAGCGTGATGCGGAAACAAACCGCCCATTATTTGAATTCCTTGGTATGACTGTTGGCGTAAACGTGCCAAACATGGCTCCACCAGAGAAGAAAGAAGCGTACCAAGCGGATATCCTATACGGAACAAACAACGAGTTTGGCTTCGATTACCTACGTGACAACATGGCTTTCCGTGCTGAAGATCGTGTTCAACGTGAGCGCTTCTTTGCTGTTGTCGATGAGGTTGACTCAATCTTAATCGATGAAGCTCGTACTCCACTTATTATCTCTGGCCCAGCTGAAGATAGTTCAGATCTTTACACGCGTATTAACACGTTGATCCCTAACCTTGAGCGCCAAGATAAAGAAGATTCTGAAGAGTACCGTGGTGAAGGTCACTACACCATGGACGAGAAATCGAAACAGGTTCACCTGACTGAAAACGGTCAAGAATTTGTAGAAGAGCTAATGGTCAAAAACGGCCTGATGGAAGAGGGTGACACGCTTTACTCTCCAACTAATATCAGCCTATTGCACCATGTTAATGCAGCGCTGCGTGCACACGTACTGTTTGAGAAAGACGTCGACTACATCGTTACTGAAGAAGGCGAAGTGGTTATCGTTGATGAACATACTGGTCGTACTATGCCAGGTCGTCGTTGGTCTGAAGGTTTACACCAAGCTGTTGAAGCTAAAGAAGGTGTGAAGATTCAGAATGAAAACCAGACGCTAGCATCGATTACATTCCAGAACTTCTTCCGTCTATACGAAAAACTGTCAGGTATGACAGGTACAGCCGATACAGAAGCTTTCGAATTTCAGTCTATCTACGGCCTAGAAACAGTGGTTATCCCAACCAACAAGCCTATGGTTCGTAACGATATGCCAGATGTGGTTTATCGTACCGAAGAAGACAAGTTCAATGCGATCATTGAAGACATCAAAGACCGTGTAGCTGCTGGTCAGCCATCATTGGTTGGTACGGTTTCTATCGAGAAGTCTGAACTACTGTCTAACGCACTGAAAAAAGCAAAAATTAAGCACAGCGTTCTAAATGCTAAATTCCACGAAATGGAAGCAGAGATCGTTGCACAAGCTGGTATGCCGAGTGCGGTAACTATCGCAACTAACATGGCTGGTCGTGGTACCGATATCGTATTAGGTGGTAGTTGGCAGGCACAAGTTGAGAAGCTAGAGAATCCAACCAAAGAGCAGATCGAGAAGATCAAAGCTGACTGGAGAGTAATCCACGATAAAGTGCTTGAGTCAGGTGGTCTGCACATCATTGGTACTGAGCGTCATGAATCTCGCCGTATCGACAACCAGCTACGTGGTCGTTCTGGTCGTCAAGGTGATGCGGGTTCTTCTCGTTTCTACCTATCAATGGAAGATTCTCTGCTACGTATCTTCACATCGGATCGTATGGCTGGTCTTATCCAAAGTGGTATGGACGAAGGCGAAGCGATCGAATCTAAGATGCTTTCTCGCTCAATTGAAAAAGCACAACGTAAAGTTGAAGGTCGTAACTTCGATATTCGTAAGCAGCTTCTTGAGTACGATGATGTAGCCAATGACCAACGTAAAGTGGTTTATGAGCTTCGTGATGAACTGATGAGCTCTGACGATATCAGCGAGATGATCGAACACAACCGTGAAGATGTATTGGCATCAGTGATTGATGAATACATCGCACCTCAGTCTCTTGAAGATATGTGGGATATCGCGGGTCTGCAAGATCGTCTGAAGAATGACTTCGATCTAGACTTTGATATTCAAGGTTGGTTAGACGAAGACGACAAGCTTTATGAAGAAGCATTGCGTGAGCGTATTCTTGCTATGGCGGTTGATTCGTACAAACAGAAAGAAGAAGTGGTTGGTGCTCAAGTACTGCGTAACTTCGAGAAATCTGTGATGCTACAAACGCTAGACGGCCTTTGGAAAGAGCACTTGGCTGCGATGGATCACCTTCGTCAAGGTATCCACTTACGTGGTTATGCTCAGAAGAACCCGAAACAAGAGTACAAGCGCGAGTCGTTTGAACTGTTTGAAGGCCTACTAGATGTACTGAAAACAGACGTTGTTACCATCCTTTCTAAAGTGCGCGTTCAGCAACAAGAAGAAGTTGAAAAGATGGAAGCTCAACGTCAAGCTCAAGCTGAAGAAGCGGCGCGTCGTGCACAAGCGCAACATGCAACAGCTGAAAACCAGCTAGCTGACGATGAAGCTGAAGCGGCATCTCCACAAACGGTAGTGCGTGACGAGCGTAAAGTTGGCCGTAACGAGCCATGCCCATGTGGTAGCGGTAAGAAGTACAAGCAGTGTCACGGTAAAATCGCGTAAGTTTAATGAAGCTAAGTTGTAGCGCATGATAGCTGCGTTGGTGGTACTCACTTACAGTCGTAAGCTCCGTGCCACCGCCTTGCTCTCATACACTACAACTTAGCTTCATAAAACTGACAAATAGAATATAAAGAGTCGCTTAGGCGGCTCTTTTTGTATGTAAATTTCATGGCTTACTTTGTTACGCAAGGAAGTTGTCATTCCCTATAGCGAGGAGCGAGCGTAGTAGGGAATCTTGTTTAGTTAGGCTCGCGTAGTTTTAGATCCCCAACTCAGTCGTTCCTCTTTCTTGAGGATGACGTATTTAGGGACTATGTGAGTTCAGCGTTTTATTAAGGAACACCATCAATGAAAAGAATCCATATCGTAGCGGGTATTATCTTCAATCAAGATAAGTCACAGGTCTTTATCACTAAGCGTCCAGATGACAAGCACAAAGGTGGCTTCTGGGAATTTCCAGGTGGCAAGGTTGAAGAGGGCGAAACTATTGAGCAAGCGATGACTCGCGAGCTTGATGAAGAGGTCGGTATCAAGGTGACTGAGCAGTCTCTGTTTGAGCATCTTGAATTTGATTACACGGATAAGTCACTTAAGTTCGATTTCATTCTCGTGACTGATTTTGAAGAGCAGCCTTATGGTAAAGAAGGTCAGCAAGGTGAATGGGTAAGCCTAGAATCATTGAATCAATACGCCTTCCCAGAGGCAAATGTGCCAATTTTAGAGCGAGTAATAAAAGAGTTTTCGTAATTGCTAGCCTGAGTTTGAGATTGTTGTTAGTTTAAAGAGATTAATCGATTGAACGTTGCTGCAAGAGATAAGTGGCAACGGTAACCAAAACAATGGAGATATTCGCAGTGGTAAGAATTGCAATTGCAGGAGCAGCGGGCCGCATGGGCCGCAACTTGGTGAAAGCCGCTCATCATAATTCAGAAGCAAGTGTTGGAGCTGGTTCAGAGCGTCCAGAGTCATCTTTGGTCGGCGTAGATGTCGGCGAGTTATGCGGTGAAGGTCGTTTTGATGTTGCTTTAGTCGATGATTTGTCTAAAGCCATCGAAGAGTTTGATGTGATTGTCGATTTTACTGCCCCTGTTAGCACATTAGCGAATATTGAACTTTGTAAACGTCACGGTAAAAAACTGATCATCGGTACAACGGGCTTCTCTGAAGAAGAGAAGCAGGTGATTGATGCTGCTTCAAAAGAGATGGCTATCGTAATGGCACCTAACTACAGCGTTGGTGTGAACCTGGTCTTTAAGCTGCTAGAGAAGGCCGCTAAAGTGATGGGCGATTACTGTGATGTCGAGATCGTTGAGGCTCATCACCGTCATAAAGTCGATGCACCGTCAGGTACTGCGATTGGTATGGGCGAAGCTATTGCGGGTGCTATGGGCAACGAGCTGAACGATGTAGCTGTATGGTCACGCGAGGGTATTACTGGCGAGCGCACTAAAGATGAGATTGGTTTCGCGACGATTCGTGCCGGTGACATTATTGGTGAACACACCGCTATGTTTGCTGATATCGGTGAACGAGTGGAAATTACCCATAAAGCCACTGATCGAATGACCTTTGCTAATGGCGCAATCAAGGCCGCGGTTTGGTTAAATGATAAACCAGCAGGCTTTTATACCATGACGGATGTGCTTGGTTTGAATGACCTATAAATAGATATTTATGCGCTGGCAATTGCCGGCGCTTTCTTTATTTGGTGCCTTTTCCTTAGTAATCTCACTTCTCCGATCTTCCTTCTACTTTCTTCTTATCGCCTTTTTGACTCCATTTCTATGCTGTTTATGTGGTCTTTAGTATGTTTTTTGTTTTAGATCTTTAAATTGTCATGTTTTCTCTTGGTATTTATCGATTGCGTTTTGTTGCTGATATTTTTATCACTCTATGGTTGGCTAAAATGAGGGGTGAAAATTAGAAAATCGTAATATTCGAGCTAAATGCGTATGAAAGTTGAACTTTTGGAGCTTTGAGGGGGTAAATTGAATTAGTCCTTACAAATGTTTAATTTCTTTTGAGTTAAATGTTGACACGTATCACGCAGATCACTAAAATACCGCCAATTTGTCTAATTTCCATAAACACGCAGTTTTTGGTGTTGCAGGAAGGTAGATTTGCAAATTAAATCAATTTTAATGCATTTTTATTTCTGGAGGTTGTCTTGAAGAAGTCAGCACTACTCGTCCTAGAAGATGGGACAGTATTTCACGGTGAAGCCATTGGCGCTGTAGGTTCTGCAGTTGGTGAAGTCGTTTTTAATACCTCGATGACGGGGTACCAAGAAATCCTCACTGATCCTTCCTATTCTCAACAAATCGTTACCCTTACTTACCCTCACATTGGCAATACCGGAACCAATTCCGAAGACGAAGAATCTTCTTCAATCCACGCTCAAGGCCTTGTGATTCGCGATCTCCCTCTAATCGCTTCTAACTTCCGTAATGAACAATCCCTTTCTGATTACCTTAAGTCGCAAAACGTTGTTGGTATCGCTGATATCGATACTCGTAAGCTGACGCGTATTCTTCGTGAAAAAGGCGCACAGAACGGTTGTATCGTAGCTGGCTCTTCAATAAACGATGGAAACCTAGACGAAGCTCTAGCTCTTGCTAAAGCAAAAGAATTCCCTGGCCTGAAAGGTATGGACCTTGCGAAAGAAGTTACAACAAAAGAAGCGTATCAATGGAAACAAGGTTCGTGGACGCTTACGGGTGGACTTCCTGAAGCGAAAGCAGACTCAGAATTGCCATACCACGTTGTTGCTTATGACTTCGGTGCAAAACGAAACATCCTACGAATGCTTGTTGACCGCGGCTGCCGCCTAACGGTTGTTCCTGCTGAGACTTCAGCTGAAGAAGTACTTGCTCTGAACCCAGACGGTGTTTTCCTTTCAAACGGCCCTGGTGACCCAGAACCATGTACTTACGCAATTGAAGCGACAAAAGTGTTCCTAGAAAAAGGCTTACCAATCTTCGGTATCTGTCTAGGTCACCAGATTCTTGCTCTTGCGTCAGGCGCTAAGACAGTGAAGATGAAGTTTGGTCACCACGGTGCAAACCACCCGGTTAAAGATTTAGATCGTGATGTTGTGATGATTACTTCGCAAAACCACGGCTTTGCTGCTGACGAAGAAACCCTTCCAGAGACACTACGTGCAACGCACAAATCACTATTTGATGGTTCTCTACAAGGTATTCACCGTACAGACAAACCAGCATTCAGCTTCCAAGGTCACCCTGAAGCGAGCCCAGGTCCAGAAGACGCAGCGCCGTTATTCGACCACTTTATTGAACTAATCAAACAGCACACAGCGTAATTCGGAGTAGTAGACAATGCCAAAACGTACTGACATTAAAAGTATTCTTATTCTAGGTGCTGGCCCGATCGTTATCGGCCAAGCATGTGAGTTCGATTACTCTGGTGCTCAAGCTTGTAAAGCGCTTCGCGAAGAAGGTTACCGAGTTATTCTTGTGAACTCGAACCCAGCGACAATCATGACTGACCCAGATATGGCAGATGCAACTTACATCGAGCCTATCCAATGGGAAGTTGTGCGTAACATCATCGCTAAAGAGAAGCCTGATGCAGTTCTACCTACTATGGGTGGCCAAACTGCATTGAACTGTGCTCTAGACCTAGAAAAGCACGGCGTTCTTGAAGAGTTCGGTGTTGAAATGATTGGTGCAACGGCTGACGCTATCGATAAAGCAGAAGACCGTTCACGCTTCGATAAAGCAATGAAAGCAATTGGCCTTGAGTGTCCAACTGCTGATACAGCGAAAACGATGGAAGAAGCTTACAAAGTTTTAGACATGGTTGGCTTCCCTTGTATCATTCGTCCATCGTTCACGATGGGTGGTACTGGTGGCGGTATCGCTTACAACAAAGAAGAATTTGAAGAAATCTGTCGTCGTGGTTTGGATCTATCTCCAACTAATGAACTTCTTATCGATGAATCACTTATCGGTTGGAAAGAGTACGAGATGGAAGTGGTTCGTGACAAAAACGACAACTGCATCATCGTATGTGCGATTGAAAACTTCGACCCAATGGGTATTCACACAGGTGACTCAATCACTGTGGCTCCAGCTCAAACGCTGACAGATAAAGAATACCAACTAATGCGTAACGCATCTCTAGCAGTACTGCGTGAGATTGGTGTTGAAACAGGTGGTTCAAACGTACAGTTTGGTATCAACCCGAAAGATGGCCGTATGGTTATCATCGAGATGAACCCACGTGTATCTCGCTCTTCTGCACTAGCTTCTAAAGCAACAGGTTTCCCAATCGCTAAGATTGCAGCGAAACTGGCTGTTGGCTTCACGCTAGACGAGCTAATGAATGACATCACTGGCGGCGCAACTCCAGCATCATTCGAACCAACAATCGACTACGTAGTAACTAAGATTCCTCGTTTTAACTTCGAGAAGTTTGCAGGTGCTAACGACCGCCTAACGACGCAAATGAAGTCGGTTGGTGAAGTTATGGCTATCGGCCGTAACCAACAAGAATCTCTACAAAAAGCACTTCGCGGCCTAGAAGTTGGCGCGACTGGTTTTGACGAAATGGTAGACCTAGACGCACCAGATGCTCTAACGACTATCCGTCACGAACTTAAAGAAGCTGGCGCAGAGCGTATTTGGTACATCGCTGACGCATTCCGTGCTGGTATGTCGGTAGATGGTGTATTCAACCTAACGCAAATCGACCGTTGGTTCCTAGTTCAAATCGAAGACATCGTTAAGCTAGAGCAAGAACTTAAAGCGAAAGGCTTTGCTGGTCTAAATAAAGACGAGCTAAACAAGCTTAAGCGTAAAGGTTTTGCTGATGCGCGCCTATCTAAGATTCTAGGTGTAGCGGAAAGCGAAATCCGTCGTCTACGTGACCAATACGATATCCACCCGGTATACAAGCGTGTAGATACGTGTGCAGCTGAGTTCTCTTCAGATACGGCTTACATGTACTCATCTTACGATGACGAGTGTGAAGCAAACCCAACAGACAAAGAAAAAATCATGATTCTAGGCGGCGGTCCAAACCGTATCGGCCAAGGCATTGAATTTGACTACTGTTGTGTACACGCATCACTAGCGCTACGTGAAGATGGCTACGAAACTATCATGGTTAACTGTAACCCTGAGACAGTTTCTACAGACTACGATACGTCTGACCGTCTGTACTTCGAACCAGTAACTCTGGAAGACGTACTAGCAATCGCTCGTGTTGAGAAGCCAAAAGGCGTTATCGTTCAGTACGGTGGTCAAACGCCACTTAAACTGGCACGTGCTCTTGAAGCTGCTGGCGTACCAATCATCGGTACTAGCCCAGACGCAATCGACCGTGCAGAAGACCGTGAGCGTTTCCAAGTTGCTGTAGACCGTCTAGGCCTACTTCAACCAGAAAACGCGACAGTAACAACAATGGAGCAAGCGGTAGAGAAATCTCGTGAAATCGGCTTCCCACTGGTTGTACGTCCTTCTTACGTACTTGGTGGTCGTGCGATGGAAATCGTATACGACGAGCAAGACCTGCGTCGCTACTTCAACGAAGCAGTTAGCGTATCAAACGAATCTCCAGTACTACTTGATAGCTTCCTAGATGACGCTGTTGAAGTAGACGTAGATGCGATTTGTGACGGTGAGCGCGTTGTAATCGGCGGTATTATGGAGCACATCGAGCAAGCGGGTGTTCACTCTGGTGACTCAGCATGTTCTCTTCCTGCATACACGCTAAGCCAAGAAATCCAAGACGTAATGCGCGAGCAAGTTGAAAAGCTAGCGTTCGAGTTGGGTGTTCGTGGTCTGATGAACACGCAGTTTGCTGTTAAGAACAATGAAGTGTACCTAATCGAGGTTAACCCTCGTGCAGCACGTACGGTTCCATTCGTATCTAAAGCAACTGGTGCGCCAATCGCTAAGATTGCCGCTCGTGTAATGGCGGGTCAATCTCTAGAGTCTCAAGGCTTTACGAAAGAAATCATCCCACCTTACTACTCAGTGAAAGAAGTTGTACTTCCATTCAACAAGTTCCCTGGTGTTGACCCACTGTTAGGCCCAGAAATGCGCTCTACTGGTGAAGTTATGGGTGTTGGTGCGACGTTCGCAGAAGCATACTCTAAAGCTGAATTGGGTTGTGGTAACATCTACCCAGAAGGCGGTCGTGCACTTCTTTCTGTTCGCGAAGGCGACAAAGAGCGTGTTGTTGACCTAGCATCTAAGCTATCTAAGCTTGGTTACCAGCTAGACGCAACTCACGGTACTGCGGTTATCCTTGGCGAAGCGGGCATCAACCCACGTCTAGTAAACAAGGTACACGAAGGTCGTCCTCACATTCTTGACCGTATCAAGAACAACGAGTACACGTACATCGTGAACACTGCAGCTGGCCGTCAAGCGATTGAAGATTCTAAAGTTCTTCGTCGTGGTGCACTTGCTGAGAAAGTTAACTACACGACTACGCTAAACGCTGCATTCGCGACTTGTATGGCGCACACTGCAGACGCGAAAACGTCAGTAACTTCAGTTCAAGAGCTACACGCTCAGGTTAAAGCTTCTCAAGCTTAATCGCCTAAAGTGTATCGCTGATATGCGGATATAAATGCTCAAAGCCCACTCCTCGGAGTGGGCTTTTTTATGTCTGTTATTCCGCGGTAGCTTAATGATGAATATTTGGAATAGGTTAGAATCTTGTGTTTCGTTATTGCTCGTCTGCTGTGAGTGGTAACTTGTCGCTACACAGGATTTTAAGGCGTTGGGTATATGGAAATCACTCTAGAAATATTGGCTATCTTGTTTGTTGTTGCAACGGCAGCAGGCTTTATTGATGCAATGGCTGGCGGCGGTGGGTTACTGACTCTACCTGCATTGCTAGCGGCTGGAGTTCCACCCACGCAGGCACTGGCAACCAACAAACTCCAAAGCTCATTTGGCAGCTTCTCCGCGAGTTGGTATTTCGTGCGCAACGGTATCGTCAGCATCAAAGAGATGCGCCTTGCTATCTTTTGTACCTTTATTGGCTCTGCAATTGGCGCTGAGTTAGTCCAGCACATTGATGCGAGCCTACTGACCAGTGTTATCCCACTGCTGCTTATCGCTATCTCTCTCTATTTCCTGTTGGCACCCCAAACTAGAGCGTCTGAAGGAAAACAGAAGATCTCTGAGGCCATGTTTGCTCTGTGTATTGGTGGCGGCGTGGGTTTCTATGATGGCTTTTTTGGCCCAGGAACAGGTTCTATCTTCACCGTCTGCTTTGTTGCTATTGGTCACTTCTCGTTAGTCGATGCTACGGCGCGTACTAAAGTACTTAACTTTACCTCGAATATCGCTGCCTTAATTTTCTTTATTTTGGCTGGTTTGCCTATTTGGGAGTTGGGATTAGTGATGGCGGTCGGTGGATTTATGGGCGCTCAGCTTGGCGCTAAAGTGGTGGTGACAAAAGGGCAGAAATGGATTCGCCCCCTTGTGATCGTGATGTCGATGCTAATGGCGTCTAAACTGCTTTGGGAACAGCATCAACAATCGATTCTATCAGTGTTTTAACTCGTGGAGACTGGTAACTATTTGGTCTGACACAGATATGAATCGGCCGAATCAAGCCTGCTAATTCGGTGAAGCTATACAGATATTGAGGCTCAATATTGAGTGTTTTTACGATAGAGAGCGGTATTAACGCTGGCCCAGTCCCGCCCAATGCAAGTTGCGCCGCTGCGGTGTAGGCATCCATCTCCATCAAGGGTTTGATACCAAACTTCTCTAATACAGAAAGTTGATAAGAATTGGCAGGGTTGGTCATGTCGTTAGTGATGACCATTGGAGGAAGCTCCGTTAGCGGTGACTTACTCACTATGTAAAACGGCTCATCAAATAGATGGAAGGTCATCAACCCATGATGCGGTGGCAGTAAGCCAGCACACAACCCCAAGGTCGCCTTACCAGATTGCACTCGCTCTATGATTCTCGGCGTGTGGTTGGTGGTAATGGTGATGTACTTATCTTGCTGGATGAACTGGCCCATCATCTCACCTAAATAACCGGCTATCAGAGACTTAGTGCTGTCTAGGGTGATGAGAGTAGTATCTTCCAACTCTTGCTGTTCATAAATAAGCCCGCGAAGTTCATTGAATGTCGGGCCAATACTCTCTATTAATGCTATCGCATCTGGCGTGAGTTTTATCTGTCGGCCACTCGGTTCAATGAGCTTTTTACCTAGCTTCTTTTCTAAATTCGCAATCCGTTTGCTGACCGCTGATTGGCTGATATAAAGCAAACTGCCTGTGCGGCTCATGGTCTTTGCTTTACTCAATACCAGTAGAGTTTCGATTCCTTCGAGTAGCATTGGGTTATATTCATGAAAGTTGGGAATGATTGTTTCAACTTACCTCAAACAACATTCATTCTCTAGTCTTGAAACTAAAGCTTTGAACCAAGTTAGGTATTTTTAGCTATGCTCGCACGTGTAGCGCGAGAGCATAATAATTGTGTTGGGGAGCTCAAATTAAGAAAGGCTCCTTTACGGAGCCTTTCACTTTGTAACGATAGCTTATTTGATGGCGAAGGTCGGCAATGATAAATGCCAACGAATAGCGCCAAGCCTGATCAATAGTGTTGAGAACACGCCGGCCAGAAATGCAGTTTCTGAGTCGTGCCCCATGCTGATCGCCACGGTATGGAAAGCGCCACCAATGATACAAGCGGTCGCGTAGACTTCACTTCTTAGAATCATTGGCACTTCACGGGCAAGCACGTCGCGGATAATACCGCCACCGCAACCGGTGATGACACCCATGATGATGGCCACTAGTGCTGAATCTTGATAGATAAGCGCTTTTTCCACGCCAATGCCAACAAACACCGCTAGGCCAATCGCATCACATACCGGCAATATCCACCAAGCCAGACGTTTCGGGCGTCTTACAATAATCATGGTCAGCAAACAGGTGATGATGATGACCCAAAGGTAGGTGGTATCGGTGATCCAAAACACGGGAGTTGCACCCAATGCCATGTCACGAATTGTGCCGCCGCCAATCGCGGTTACACTGCCTAGAACGGCGACGCCAAAGGGATCCATCTTAAGACGGCCAGCGACAAATACGCCTGAGACGGCAAAGATGGCAGTGCCAAATAAATCGATAATATAAAGCAGCATGGAGTCCATGATACTGGTGCTCTTATAGTTAAAATTGTAGGGACAGGTCGGTGGCGAATTGTACGAAAAAACGCAGCAAATAGTTAGTGATTTTGCCTAGCTCTATCAAAGAAATCGCACACTTGTTGGACCGCTTTCAAAGTTCTCGTTGTCGGGCGATTAATCCAGTCAGAATTGAGGGACCAAATCTGATTTTGAGCGACAGCTGGGATCTCATCTTCCCATGTTTGCCACATGGTTCCATTCTCAATCGCGTGCTGAGAAGTGAAGATTACTTGCGGTTTTCTTAATACAACTTGTTCAATACCAACTTGCGGATAGGGAGAGGCGCTGTCTTCAAAAATATTGTGGCCACCACAAAACTCAAACACCTCACTTGGCCAGTGTCCTTGAGCAACAGTGATGATCGGCTTTTCACTGAGCTGGTAGAAGTAGTTTACTGGCTCGGCATCTTTGTATTCTAGTCTCAACGCGTTGAGCTGCTCTCTGTATTGCTGAGCGTTATTTTCGCCAATGCTTGGATCGCTAGCGTATTTGCTCAGTTGTTCAATATTGGTTGCGATACTGTCTAGGCTTTTGGTCTTGGAGTAGTAAATATTAAAACCAAATTGCTCTAGTTTCGCGAGCTCTCTGGGCGGGTTTCCCGCTGGCCACGCAAGAATCAAATCAGGCTGAAGTGCGATGATCTTCTCAACCTTGATGCCTTGATAGTTTGCCACTTTTTCAAGCTTATCGGCTTGTGGTGGGTAATCACTTCGTTCACTTACGGCGACAAGGTTGTTACCTAAACCTGCGCTGTACGCGAGTTCAGTGGCATGAGGAGCAAGGCTGACCACGCGTTGAGCCGGCTGTACTTGTTCTTGAGTCAGTGGTACTTCTTCTGCAAATGATAAAGGCAGCCATAAGCTGGAAGACAAAATAGTAAGGCTTGTAACAAGTGCTGAAGATTCCACTCTAAATCCCTTGGTGAATAAATAGTAAGGCTAGGCTTTGTAAAAAGATCCAGATAGCGATGCGACCAAAGAGTAGTTTCTGAACCTGAGATAGATGCAGAGCTGACGGTGCGATTCTTCCGCCTAATTTTGCGCGAATGGCTTTAGTGTTGTCGTAAATCGCAGGACCACCTAATGATAACTCCAGCTTGTTGCCAACAGCCGTGATTAACCAGGCTGGGCCGGGTAGTGGCCAAGAGCGACTTTGGACTAGCATCATCTTAAATGTGTGCGTTGCTTTATCACCACATACGATCATCAAAGCAAACAAACGCATCGGTATAAATTCGAGAATCGCGACTATCTTGATCGCCGTTGAGCCGAACGGAGAAAATTGCTTGCGACTTGGCGACCAAGCTCGAGCTAACTCGACCACAAGGCGATACATTAACGCAGCGATTCCACCACCAATGGCGTACCAGAACAACACACAAACTACGTTACGAGCGTAACCCATGATTATGGTTTCTGTGGCGGCTTTGCCGAGGCCAAGTGACGAAAGTGATTCGGTTTGACGATTGACAATCGGAGCCAGTAACTGACGAGCGGCCGCTTTATCTTCTCGGCCAAGTACTTTGATCAGTTGGTTAGCCAGCTTTTCATTATTGCGCCAATCAATCGCGAGTAATAACAGTGCCAATTCAAACAGTTGAGATTGCCAAACCAATGGTTGCAGTGCCAATAGAATAACCAGAGTTGGCAGTACCATTAACCCCCAGGCTAATGTGCCTGAGATTAAACTTTGGGAATAGTTGTGGTTGTTATTAACCTTGCTTGCTAAAAGCTCAGCAAACTTATGCCATAAGGTCGTGGGGTGTGCGACATGGGGGATAGGTAAAATTAAATGAAAAAGCAGTGCTCCCCACATCACAAGGAGCACGCCATTTGCAAATACCTGATCAAACAGTGTTTGCATGTCTAGTCGCTTACTTTAGTAGGGCAACCATCTTGATAACCATTTCAGAAGAGCTTTGCGCTGCTAGTGGCAGGAACTCTTCGAAGCTCATTGGTGATTCTTTGTCTGCAACATCAGAGATTGCACGAACAACCACGAATGGTACTTGGAATTGGTGACAAGCTTGAGCGATAGCCGATGCTTCCATCTCTACAGCAACAACAGATGGGAAGTGCTTGCGGATGAACTCTTGGCGTTCTGCTGTGCAAACAAATGCGTCGCCAGTACAGATAAGACCGCGAACGGCATGCTTGTCTTCCATTTGTGCTAGTGCTTGTTCAGCAACAGCCATCAGTTTGTCGTCAGCTTTGAACGCTGCAGGTTGACCTGCCATTTGGCCGATTTCGTAACCGAAAGCTGTAACGTCTGCATCGTGGTGTCGAACTTCAGTTGAGATAACCACATCGCCAAGGTTCAGTGTTGAATCAAAACCGCCAGCAGAGCCCGTGTTCAGAACGGCATCTGGTTGGTATTCGCTTAGTAGGATTGAAGTACCAACAGCCGCTGCTACTTTACCAATGCCAGATTGAAGCAAAACAACGTCAACACCATTTAGCTGACCAGAGAAAAAGGTACAACCGCCTTTATTAACTTCAGTAATGTCTGAAATTGCTGCTTTTAGGATCGCAACTTCTTGCTCCATTGCGCCAATGATGCCGATTTTCATGTGTAGTCTCTTAATAAATAATATTTAAACAGTAGAGCGAAATTGTAGCATGGATAAGAAGTGTCGAGCGACTGCCCAGAGGCACTTCTCATCCGAATAGTAGCGATTTATCTGCGTATTCTTTTATCTATTTGATTAGGCCTTCGCTTTTCAAGCTAGCACGAAGTTGTTCAGCTCGTTTTCGGTTTACGCCAAAATCAGAATGGCCAGTACGAGACTCTGAACGCACGATCAGTTTGCCATCCGTGATTTTAAGTTCTAAGTCATCGACAAAACGCATGATGCGCGAAGTACATTCAACACGCAGATAATCTTCTGTTTTACTCGCGGTTTTTGATCCCGGTAAGGTTAGCGCAACCTGCTCAATCGCATCTAAGCTCGCTGAATCTGACAACTCAAACGCGGCCAATGCATGTTGCTCACGATCATCTTGAGTTGATACGCAGTTTGGTTTGTCTCCACAAGGTGATGAAGTTCTGTCTTTCATGTCCGTGATTCCTTGGCTGCAAGCGGTTAACGTTAAAAGTGATAACGAGAGGAGAGCTGCTTTTTTCATAATGTTTCCTATGGCGTTGTTTTAATTTTAGTTATAGGTATTGGCTTGTTTGCGATTGTTTTACGTATTTTTCGATATGCTTGTGATAAACGTATCTAATTCAAAAAAGGATCCATCATTGGATCCCTTTTTTATAGTAACGGCCTGAGTAATAAAGGAAACCTTAGATTAGTCACACTTCTAGGTAGTCCAAGATCCCTTCTGCGGCTTTACGGCCTTCATCGATAGCGGTCACCACTAAGTCAGATCCTCGAACCGCATCGCCACCTGCAAATATCTTGCTGTTGGTGGTTTGGTATTGAAACTCTTGTTTGTTAGGAGCCTTGATGCGACCCCACTGATCGAGCTCCACACCGAAAGGTTCTAGCCATTCCATCGTATGAGGTTGGAAACCAAATGCCATAATTACGGCATCAGCCTCAAGAACATGCTCACTGCCTTCGACAGGTTCTGGACGACGACGGCCTGCTTCATCAGGCTCACCCAAAGCGGTTTTCACGAATTTCACACCAACCACATGACCAGCGCTGTTAAGCTCTAAGCCGATAGGTTGTAGGTTGAACTTGAACTTCACCCCCTCTTCACGCGCATTCTTCACCTCACGGCGAGAGCCCGGCATATTCGCTTCATCTCGGCGATAAGCACAGACAACATTAGCTGCGTGTTGGCGAATCGAGGTTCGGACGCAGTCCATCGCGGTATCACCACCACCGAGCACGATCACTTTTTTACCCTTCATGTCGATAAACGGCGTTGGGTTATCCAGTTCCATGACCTTGTAGGTATTGGAAATAAGGAAGGGTAGAGCATCATAAACGCCCGGTGCATCTTCGTTGTCTAAACCTGCACGCATGTTTTTATAGGTACCGACACCTAAGAAAACAGCATCATAGTCATCGACCAGTTGTTGTAGTTGAACGTCTTTACCGACTTCGGTATTCATCTTAAATTCGACACCCATACCACTAAAGATACGGCGACGGTTTTCCATGATGCCTTTCTCTAGTTTGAACGATGGGATACCAAACGTGAGCAGGCCACCGATCTCCGGATAGCGGTCAAATACTACGGCTTTCACACCGTTTCGAACTAAGATATCAGCAGCAGCAAGGCCAGCGGGGCCTGCGCCAATGATTGCGACCTTTTTATCGGTCCATTCGACATGCGACATGTCTGGCTTCCAACCCATCTCAAACGCTTTGTCATTGATGTATTTTTCAATGTTGCCGATGGTTACTGCGCCGAAATCGTCGTTGAGGGTACAAGAGCCTTCACACAAACGGTCTTGAGGACAAACTCGTCCGCAAACCTCAGGCAAGCTGTTGGTTTGGTGGGAAAGTTCAGCCGCTTCGATAATGCGCCCTTCATTGGCAAGCTTGAGCCATTGAGGGATGTAGTTGTGGACTGGGCACTTCCATTCACAGTAAGGGTTACCGCAATCTAAGCAGCGGTCAGCTTGCGCCTTAGCTTGTTGCTTCGTGAAAGGTTCGTAGATCTCTACAAACTCAATCTTACGAATTTTGATTGGTTTCTTCGCTGGATCTACGCGATTCACATCAATAAATTGGTATACATTCTGGCTCATTATTGGCTCCTTCCAATTATTGCGCTTGAACACGAAGTTCAGCAGAGCTGCGGCTTTGATGACCGAGCAAGGTATTAAGGTCCGCCGTCTTCGGCTTCACTAGGTAGAACTTCGGAATCCATTCATCAAAGTTCGCCAGAATAGCTTCAGCGTGTACTGAGCCAGTCTCTTCTAAGTGCTCTGCAATTAAGCCACGCAGATGTTCTTGGTGGATAAATAAGTCAGACAGAGAAAGTGCCTCGACCGACTCGTTATTTACTCGACCTTGGAAGTCTTCGTTCTTATCCATGACATAAGCGAAGCCACCTGTCATACCCGCACCGAAGTTGACGCCAGTTGCGCCAAGAATGGCAACAATACCGCCGGTCATGTATTCACAGGCGTTGTCACCAGCGCCTTCAATCACAGCAACCGTGCCTGAGTTACGCACGCCAAATCGCTCGCCGGCAGTTCCTGCTGCAAATAGCTTGCCTCCGGTTGCACCATACAAACAGGTGTTACCGATGATGGTCGCTTCGTTACAAACAAATGCAGTGCCTTGGTGAGGCTTGATAACCACTTTGCCGCCAGCCATGCCTTTGCCAACATAGTCATTGGCATCGCCCGTTAGGTATAACTCGACGCCACCGGCGTTCCAAACCGCAAAAGATTGGCCTGCTGTACCATCGAGGTACAACTTAATTGGTGAGCCCGCCATGCCTTGGTTACCGTAGCGTTTCGCGATTTCGCCAGAGATACGAGCGCCAACCGAGCGATCGGTGTTGATTACGTTGTAGTAAAGGCTGGTGGATTGACGTTTCTCAATCGCATCAATGGCATCATCAAGGATCTGCTGGTTGAGCTGAGCCTTATCAAATGGTGCGTTTGGCTCGGTCCAAAACAGAGGGTGACCTTCTGGAGATACCGGAGCTTCGAGTATTGAAGAGAGATCGAGCTTGTTCTGTTTCGCGGTGAGGCCTTGAACGGCTTCAAGTAAGTCAGTACGACCAATCAGGTCCGTGAGTTTTTCTACGCCGAGTTCTGCAAGGTATTGGCGAACTTCATCGGCTAGGCCTGTAAAGTAGTTCACCACCATGTCTGGCAGGCCTTTGAAGTATTCGCGGCGTAGTGTTTCATCTTGAGTCGCAACACCCGTCGCACAGTTGTTTAGGTGACAAATTCGTAAGAACTTACAACCCATAGCGACCATTGGCGCGGTACCAAAACCAAAGCTTTCTGCACCGAGAATCGCACCTTTAATCACATCAAGGCCAGTTTTTAAACCACCATCGACTTGCAGGCGGATCTTATGACGAAGCCCGTTAGCAACCAGTGCTTGTTGAGTTTCTGCTAAGCCAAGCTCCCAAGGGCAACCTGCGTATTTTACCGAGGTTAGAGGGCTTGCCGCGGTACCGCCATCGTAGCCAGAAATGGTGATCAGATCGGCATAGGCTTTCGCTACACCAGTTGCAATCGTGCCTACACCCGGTTCCGATACTAACTTTACTGAAACCAAGGCTTTAGGGTTCACTTGTTTAAGGTCGAAAATCAGCTGCGCTAGATCCTCGATAGAATAAATATCGTGATGTGGAGGAGGGGAGATCAGTGTCACCCCTTGAACTGAATATCTCAGCTTAGCGATTTCTGCGGTAACTTTATGGCCGGGCAGTTGACCACCTTCTCCAGGCTTCGCACCTTGCGCGACCTTGATCTGCAAAACATCCGCATTGGTTAAGTAATGTGGCGTCACACCAAAACGACCGGAAGCTATCTGCTTGATACGAGAGTTACGGTCAGTACCAAAGCGTCGAGGGTCTTCACCACCTTCACCAGAGTTTGAGTAACCACCCAAGCGGTTCATCGCCATTGCTAATGCTTCATGCGCTTCTGGGCTCAAAGCACCGATCGACATTGCCGCAGAGTCGAAGCGTTTAAACAGATCGCTGTTAGGCTCGACTTGCTCTAGTGGTAGAGGCTGATCGGCTTTTTTGAGGCTCATTAAGTCGCGTAACATCGCAGCTGGACGAGTATTTACTTGCTTAGCAAAAGAGAGATAATCCGATGTCTCACCTGTTTTTACTGCAGTTTGCAGAGTGCCAACCACATCAGGGTTATAGGCGTGATATTCGCCGCCGTGTACGTATTTGAGTAAACCACCGTGCTCGATTGGCTTACGCTTAGTCCAGGCTTTACGAGATAAGTTATAGATATCTTGCTGGAAATCGCTAAAGCTTGCGCCTTGGATTCGAGTGGTAACTCCGCGGAAACAGAGCTCAACAACATCGGAATGAAGGCCAACGGCTTCGAAAAGCTGTGAACAGCGATAAGAGGCAATGGTTGAAATTCCCATCTTCGACATGATCTTGTACAGACCTTTGTTGATGCCGTTTTGGTAATTTTGCATTGCGGCACGATAATCTTTATCTAAAGAGCCATCATCCAACATTTTACCTAATGCTTCATAAGCAAGGTACGGGTAAACCGCAGTCGCACCGAAGCCAAGTAGCACTGCGAACTGGTGTGGGTCACGAGCTGTTGCTGTCTCAACAACGATGTTGGCATCACAACGCAGGTTGGTATCAGCAAGCCTTGTTTGCACCGCACCAACCAACATGGCTGCAGGGATCGGTAGTTTTCCTTTCTCTAAACCTTTGTCCGACAGCACAACTAAAACCGCACCTTCGCTGACTTCTTGTTCGGCGCTATCACATACTGCTTTGATTGCTTGTTCTAGATCTTGGTTATTCGGGTCGTAGTGCATGCTGAGAATGACATGACGATAATGTTTTTGACTCAACTGCAGAAGCTGCTGCATGTCTGAGTAAAGCAGTACTGGTGAATCAAACGTGACACGATAGGCGTGACCGTCTGTTTCACAGAACACGTTCATCTCTTTCCCAATACTGGTCGCCAAAGACATCACGTGTTTTTCACGCAATGGATCAATCGGTGGGTTGGTGACTTGTGCAAACTTTTGACGGAAGTAATCAGTGACCAAGCGTTCTTTTGAAGAGAGCACAGCCATTGGCGTATCATCGCCCATTGAGCCTACTGCTTCTTGCCCCATATCACCAAGCACACGCAGCACTTGGTCGGACTCTTCGTTGCTCATCGCAAACTGTTTTTGGTAGGTCTTGAGCGTATCATCGTCAAAGCTACGCTTACCCACTTGGTCATCTTGCAGCGCAGAAAATGGCGTTAACTTGTGAACGTTCTTTTCCATCCACTCTTTATATGGGTGGCGGCCTTTGAGGTCATTGTCGATCTCATTAGATTGCCATAGCTTGCCGCGGCGAGTATCTATTACCAACAGTTCGCCCGGGCCAACACGGCCTTTCTCTGCGACTTCATCCGGTGCGTAGTTCCAGATACCGACTTCTGATGCGAGCGTGATTAGATTGTCTTTGGTAATCACATAACGCGCTGGACGCAGGCCATTTCTATCGAGGTTACACGCAGCGTAACGACCATCAGAAAGTACGATACCTGCAGGGCCATCCCACGGTTCCATGTGCTTGGAGTTGAAGTCGTAGAATGCACGTAGATCTGGGTCCATATCTGGGTGGTTTTGCCAAGCGGGCGGCACAAGCATGCGCATCGCTCGGAACACATCCATACCACCGGCAAGGAACAGGTCGAGCATGTTATCTAGGCTTGATGAATCTGAGCCTGTCTCATTCACAAAGGGTGCGGCGGTTTGTAAATCTGGCAGCAACGGCGAAGAGAATTTATAGGCACGAGCCTTAGCCCATTGTCGGTTACCTTCAATGGTATTGATCTCACCATTGTGCGCTAAATAGCGGAATGGTTGAGCCAGTGGCCAACGTGGCTGAGTATTGGTTGAGAAACGCTGGTGGAACAGACATATCGCCGATTCCATGCGTAAGTCTGCAAGATCGAGGTAAAATCGCGGAAGATCGGCCGGCATACACAGACCTTTGTAAACCATGACTTGTGTCGAAAGGCTACAAATATAGAAATCTTTGTCTTCGGTGATCTGTTTTTCAATTCTGCGACGAGCGATATAAAGGCGTCGTTCAATATCGCGTTCACGCCAACCCGCGGGGGCCGAGATAAACACTTGCTGAATATTGGGAACTGAATCTTTGGCAATCGGACCTAATACGTCGGTGTTGGTCGGTACTACGCGCCAACCTGCAACCGTTAAGGTCTCTTGAGCGAGCTCTTTATTGACGATGTCTTGCGCGGATTGCGCTTTGATTGGATCTTGGCTGAAGAAAATCATGCCGACAGCGTATTGCTTGCCGAGGTTGAAGTTATTCTCTTCTGCGATAATTCTGAGGTAAGAGTCTGGCTTCTGTAGTAATAAGCCACAGCCATCTCCGGTTTTACCATCCGCGGCGATACCACCACGGTGTGTCATGCGATCTAGGGCTGAAATAGCAGTTCTTACCAACTTATGACTAGGTTGGCCTTCCATTTGCGCTATTAAACCAAATCCACAGTTGTCTTTTTCAAGACTAGGATCATATAGAGCCATTGCAATTCTCCCTTTTGCTTCTCTGTCATCCAGACAGTAAATGACTAACTATTCATATACTTGTTGTTTTTTATAAACTGATAGTTTGCTTTAGCCAGTTAAAACGTTATTGGTTGTGTTAACAAAACCGATTGATTTTATTTTCATCAGCTTTACAACGTATAGCTAATTGTGTTTAAGGTCAAGTTCATGGTTAATTATCATGCATAAACGCGATTAGCCACTTAATAATCTAAAATAGTCGATGGATATCAATGAGATATATAAGGTGAATGTTAACGAGATTTAACATATACAACAGGATGATTTTGAAAACGACAAAGGCCAGATAGAAAAAAGGCTAGCATCGAGTGCTAGCCAAATATAAAAGTTAGGAAGGGTATTGCTTTTCCTCTAGGCTAACGTAATTGACGTTAGCCCGAGAAATATTATGCGGAAAGCATGAGTGAATCAGCTTTCGCTTCTAAGTTTGAGTTACCCATTAAGAAGTCATCAATGGCAATTGCACATTCACGACCTTCATTAATACAACGTACAACTAGAGATTGACCAGTACGCATATCACCAGCAGCGAAAACGCCTTTCTGGTTCGTTGCAAAACCTTCAGAAGCGACGTTACCGCGCTCGTCCAGTTTAATGTCTAGTTGAGCAAGCACGCCGGTTGGCTCCGGGTGTAAGAAGCCCATTGCTAGGAATGCCATGTCACAAGGAATAACACGTTCAGAGTTCGCGACTTCATCAAAGCCTGGACGCTCACCTGGTTTCGCATCTTGCCAAACGATGTCAGCAATACGTAGACCCGTCACTTGACCTTGCTCGTTACCGATGAACTCTTTGGTTAAGATGTTCCAGTGACGTTCACAACCTTCTTCGTGAGAAGTGGTGGTTTTCATGATCATTGGGTATTGAGGCCAAGGCATGTTTGCAGGGCGCTTCTCTGGTGGGATCGGCATGATCTCAACCTGAGTAATGCTCGCTGCCTTATGACGGTTTGATGTGCCCACACAGTCAGAACCAGTATCACCACCACCGATAACCACAACGTGCTTATCTTTAGCGTGAATCTCTTCTGTTTTAAGATCTAGGTTGTTAGCACGGCGGTTGTTTTGACCAAGGAATTCCATGGCAAAGTGAACGCCTTTCAACTCACGACCAGGGATTGGCAAGTCACGTGGAACCGTAGAACCACCCGTTAGCAATACCACATCAAACTCTTGGCGTAGCTGCTGAGCGTTAACATCAACACCGATGTGTTGGTTAACTTTAAACTCAACGCCCGCTTCAGCCATTAGGTTGATCTTACGATCAATCACGTCCATACCCAGTTTGAAGTCTGGGATACCGAAGCGAAGTAGACCACCGACTTTCTCGTCACGTTCAAATACCGTTACCGAGTGACCAGCGCTGTTTAGCTGCTCCGCTGCGGCTAAGCCAGCAGGACCTGAACCGATAACTGCGACAGTTTTACCTGTGCGAGAGCGTGGTGTTTTAGGTTTTGCGTACCCTTCACGGTACGCAGTTTCAACAATCGTTTTCTCGATATTACAGATAGTGATTGGGTCTTGGTTGATACCAAGAACACAGGCACTTTCACAAGGAGCAGGACAAACACGACCGGTAAACTCAGGGAAGTTGTTGGTAGAGCTTAGGATATTCCAAGCCTCTTCCCAGCTGTCACGGTAAACCGCATCATTGAATTCTGGGATGATGTTACCAATCGGACAGCCGTTGTGACAGAAAGGTACGCCACAGTCCATACAACGAGAGGCTTGAGTATTGATCTTTTCACCAAACTCTTCGTTAAGTACGAACTCTTTGTTGTCTTCAATTCGAACTGACGGGTCGAGCTTCTTTGGAAGCTCACGACCGTGTTCTAAAAATCCAGTAGGCTTACCCATTATACTGCCTCCACTTCTTCCGTTTGTGCCTGTTGTGCTTCAGCTTTACGCTTTTCAAGAACAGCTTTGTAGTCGCGTGGCATTACTTTAACTAGCGATGCAACACTTGCTTCAAAGTTGTCTAGGAAAGATTGAGCAACTTCACTTCCTGTGAATTCAACATGCTTAGTTAGCATATCCAGTAGAAGATCTTTATCTTCTTGTTCAATTGGATCTAGGTCTACAAGTTCAGGGTTGAGCTTGGTTTCGAAGTCACCCGCTTTGTCCCAAACATAAGCAACACCGCCACTCATGCCCGCAGCAAAGTTACGACCTGTTGAACCAAGGATAATGGCAACACCACCAGTCATGTATTCACAACCGTGGTCACCAACGCCCTCAACAACAACCTTCGCACCTGAGTTACGAACACAGAAACGTTCGCCTGCCATACCGCGAATGAAAGATTCACCTGAGGTCGCACCGTAGAAACATACGTTACCAACCACGATGTTATCTTCAGCAACGATAGAAGATTTCGCATCTGGGTACAGTACCAAAGTACCGCCAGACAGACCTTTACCCCAGTAATCGTTCGCGTCGCCTTCTACTTCGAACTTAACGCCTTTCGCAAGGAACGCACCGAAAGATTGGCCAGCACTACCGTGGAACTTAACGTTCATTGGTTGTGGTAAACCTTGGTCTTTGTAAACCTTCGAGATTTCGTTCGACAGCATGGTACCAGCAGAGCGGTCCGTGTTGATGATAGGGAAGCTCGCATTCACGGCTTCGCCTTTCTCAAGAGCTGGAATCGCAGCTTGAATCAACTTGCGGTCTAGAACGTCTTCTAGGTTGTGGTTTTGTTGCGTCTGGTTGTAGATACCATCTTCTTCACGTGCCTGCTCAATGTGCAGTACAGGTGTTAGATCTAGGTTCTTGTACTTCCAGTGGCCGATGTCATCACGAACTTTAAGTTTGTGCGATTGACCAACCATCTCATCGATAGAGCGGAAGCCAAGTTCAGCCATTACTTCACGCAGACCTTCAGCCATGTATTGGAAGAAAGTGACTACGTCTTCTACGCGGCCGTCGAAACGTTCACGCAGAGTCTTGTTCTGTGTAGCGATACCAACAGGACATGTATTCTTGTGACACTTACGCATCATGATACAGCCTTCAACCACTAGAGCTGCTGTTGCTACGCCCCATTCTTCAGCGCCAAGTAACGTTGCTACTGCAAGATCACGTGGTGTTTTCATCTGACCATCAGATTGAACAACGATACGGTTACGTAGGCCGTTTTTCAGTAGTGTTTGGTGCGTTTCCGCTAGACCCAGCTCCCAAGGCAGACCGGTATGACGGATAGAAGACATCGGAGATGCACCCGTACCACCATCAAAACCTGCGATAAGTACCACGTCAGCTTTCGCTTTCGCTACACCCGATGCAATCGTACCTACGCCAGCTTCTGATACTAGCTTCACGTTGACACGACCGTTACGGTTCGCGTTTTTCAGATCGTAGATCAGCTGAGCCAAATCTTCGATTGAGTAGATATCGTGGTGTGGCGGTGGCGAGATAAGACCTACGCCCGGAGTCGAGTGACGCGTTGCGCCGATCCAGTCATCAACCTTATCACCAGGTAGTTGACCACCTTCGCCCGGTTTCGCACCTTGAGCCATCTTGATTTGTAGCTCATCAGCGTTAGATAGGTAGTAAGACGTTACACCAAAGCGACCAGAAGCCACCTGTTTGATTGCTGAACGTTCCCAGTCGCCGTTTTCTTTACGTTCGAAACGTGCTGGATCTTCACCACCTTCACCTGAGTTTGATTTCGCGCCAATGCGGTTCATCGCAACAGCCAGTGTTGAGTGAGCCTCATGCGAGATTGAACCAAAGCTCATTGCGCCGGTTGCGAAACGCTTAAGAATGTTCTCGATTGGTTCTACTTCTGCTAGAGGAATAGAGCCTGCAGGGTTCTTGATGAAGTCCAGTTGGCTACGTAGCGTTGCTGCGTTGTCGCCTTGGTCATCAACTGCTTTTGCGTACTTCTTGAACTGACCGTAATCTTTGTTACGCGTCGATTCTTGAAGTAGAGAAATAGTTTCTGGGTTGAATAAGTGTTTCTCACCACGTTGTTTCCACTGGTAAACACCACCAACATCAAGGATCTGAGCTGGAATTTCACGAGCTGGGTAACCAACACGGTGACGAACCAATACTTCTCGCGCGATATCGTCGATCGTTAGACCTTGGATACGAGAAACAGTACCTGTGAAGTATTTTTCAACCACTGATTTGCTAACACCAAGTGCTTCAAAGATTTGTGCACCGTGGTAAGACTGCAGCGTAGAGATCCCCATCTTAGAGAAGATCTTAAGTAGACCGCCGTTAACACCTTTACGGTAGTTATCGAATAACTCACGTGGGTGTACGTTTGGATCTAGCTTCTTAGTACGTTGCAGTTCAACAATCGTTTCAATCACTAGGTATGGGTTAACTGCGTTTGCACCATAACCGATAAGCGTTGCAAAGTGGTGTGTCTCACGAGCGTCGCCCGTTTCAACAACGATGTCACACTTAGCACGTAGACCTTTACGGATTAGGTGGTGGTGAACCGCGCCAACCGCCAGCATTGCTGGAATAGCGGCATGGTTAGAGTTAACCGCACGGTCTGTCAGTAGGATGATAGAGTAGCCATCAATCACTGCGTCTTCTGCGTATTGGCAGATACGCTTAAGTGCGCGCTCTAACTTACCTTGGTCGCCATTTGCTTGGAATACGATATCCAGCGTCTTCGCCTGAAGGTGCTCGTTATCGATTGCACGCAGTTTTTCTAACTCAGAGTTAGACAGTACTGGAGACTCAAGTTCTACTTTTTGACAGTGCTCAGGTGTTTCAGCAAGTAAGTTCTGGTCTTTACCTAGGTAAGTGTTCAGAGACATAACCATGCGCTCACGAATCGGGTCGATCGGCGGGTTAGTTACTTGTGCAAACAACTGTTTGAAGTAGTTTGAAAGGTGCTGCGATTGGTGAGAAAGAATCGCTAGCGGCCAGTCAGCACCCATTGCAGAAAGTGGCTCGTAGCCTGTTTTCGCAAGAGGTAGAATGATTTCGTTTACTTCTTCAGAACTCACGCCAAACGATTGTTGTTTGTGTAGTAGTTTCTCTGGAGAAGGTTGGCTAAATTCGTTGCTCGCATCCGGTAGCTTTTTCAGGCTCAGAAGGTTCTCTTCAACCCACTTTTCGTAAGGTTGTGCTTTAGCAATGCTGTCTTTCACTTCTTCATCAGAAATGATGCGGCCTTGCTCAAGGTCAGCAACGAAGATACGACCTGGTTGTAGACGACCACGGTACTCAACGTTTTCAGGTGCAATCTCAACAACACCAGACTCAGACGCCATTACTAGGAAGTCGTCTTTAGTTACTGTGTAGCGAGAAGGACGCAGACCGTTACGGTCAAGTGTTGCACCTACTTGAACACCATCGGTGAAACATACTGATGCTGGGCCATCCCATGGTTCCATTACGTTCGCGTGGTACTGGTAGAACGCACGACGAGTTGGATCCATGTTTTTGTTTTCTTGCCATGCTTCCGGGATCATCATCATCAACGCGTGTGGCAGAGTACGACCTGAAAGAACAAGTAGCTCAAGTGCCATATCGAAGTTTGATGAATCCGAACTACCTTCCTGACAGATAGGAAGCAGCATGTCGATTTCAGCTTGTGTAAACAGATCCGATTCTAGGATTGCTTCACGTGCTTTCATCCAGTTCAGGTTGCCGCGAACCGTATTGATTTCGCCATTGTGCGCGATGTAACGGAAAGGCTGAGCTAGACGCCAACGTGGGAATGTATTGGTAGAGAAGCGAGAGTGTACTAGTGCTAGAGCTGTCACCATGGTTGGGTTTTGCAGATCTAGGAAGTACTGAGGAACTTGTTCAGTTGTTAGCTGACCTTTGTACACCAATGTCTTGTAAGACATAGAGTTGATGTAGAAGTCATCACCGATATTTGAAACGCTTTCTAGGCATACACGAACCGTGTAGTTACGTAGAACATACAGTTTACGCTCAAGCTCTTCTGGTGTGATACCAGGGCCGCCAGAAATAAATACGTGTTCAAATTGAGGTTCAGTGCTTAGTGGGTCAGCACCAATCATTGAATTGTCCGTTGGAAGTTCACGGTAACCGATAACTTCTAACTCAAGGCGTTGTGCATTGCGTTCTAGAATGTCACGACACTGTGCACGTTTGTGTTCATCTTTAGGGAAAAGTACAACACCAACACCATATTTTTCAAAAGATGGCAGCTTAATTCCAAGCTTTACGGCTTCTTCTAGTAAGAATTCGTGCGGCTTCTGTAGCAGGATACCTGCACCATCACCAGAACACGGATCGCAGCCTTGGCCGCCACGGTGTTCCATACGTGCAAGCATATCGAGTGCTTGAGTTACTACATCATGAGATTTGCGATTCTTTAGATGCGCAACAAAACCGATACCACAAGCGTCATGCTCCAATTCAGGAGTATACAGACCCTGTGAGTTCTGCTCTTGATCTACCATAGATACATCCTTCCAGTTAAATCTAGGCGCAACTTATTTGTATAAAGTCAGCCTTGTCCTTTTATATTTATGGGTCTAAACCTGCCTATGCTGGCGGTTTGAATCCTTTCCGTATCTCGCAGGAAAAGTATTGCGAGAAAAACAATCCTTAGTGATACCTGTTTATTTTTAACCACAAACTAGTGGTTTATATAGGTGGGAGTTAGATATCACCGACTTATTAGCAAGTTTTCGTTGTAAGTAAATACTCAAAAATAGCCAATATGTGTAAGTATCCTACAATTTTGTCTAGGCGAATTGCAATGAAAGTTGACCCATGTAGACCATTTTTTTCGTTTTATTTTGAATTTAATGCCTAACAAATGTGCAACATTAGGCAAATAGAGCCGATTTTTTGCATGTTTATTGATATTTGTTAGGTTGCTCGCAAAAAGCCTTGAGTAAACTAATTGGTCGAATTTTGCAGGGATGTAATTTTTTTTCAAAAAAGACTGATATTCATTCTTATTTACTTGAGTGCTTTGAAAATATGCAATTACACGAGTTGGTCAATACTATCGGCCAAGACCTTCAACGCCGTTATGGCGAGAAGGTTCACAAGCTGACGCTTCATGGTGGTTTCAGCTGCCCAAACCGAGACGGGACAATTGGCCGTGGAGGTTGCACGTTTTGTAACGTGGCTTCCTTTGCCGATGAACAAACTCAAATTCAAAGTATTGCTGACCAGCTAAAAGATCGTGCGGGTGAGATTGCTCGTGCCAAGAAGTACCTGGCTTACTTTCAGGCGTACACCAGCACTTATGCTGAGGTGCAAGTGCTCAAGAATATGTATGAAGAGGCGCTAAAAGCACCCGGTGCAGAGATCGTCGGCCTTTGTGTTGGTACGCGACCAGACTGTGTGCCTGATGCGGTGTTGGATCTGTTAGCGGGCTACGTTAAACAAGGCTATGAGATTTGGCTCGAGCTTGGCCTGCAAACCGCCAATGATAAAACCCTCAAGCGAATTAACCGCGGCCACGATTTTGCGGTGTATGAAACGATCACCCAACGCGCACGCGCTTTAGGTATCAAGGTGTGTACTCACCTGATTGTTGGTCTACCAAAAGAAACTAAAGCGGATAACCTTGAAACCTTAGACAAGGTATTAGCCGTTGGCACCGATGGTATTAAGCTGCACGGCCTTCATATAGTAGAGGGCAGTACCATGGCTAAGGCGTGGAAGGCAGGAAAGCTAGAAGCCCCAAGCCTTGAAGAGTACATCGATATCGCGAGTGAGATCATTCAACGCACGCCTGCGGACGTGGTTTATCACCGTGTTTCTTCAGCGGCGAGACGCCCAACCTTACTTTCTCCTTTATGGTGTGAGAACCGCTGGTTAGCGATGACTGAAATAGGTCGTTCGTTGGATAAAACCGGTGCTCAAGGCATCAAAACGGGCTGTGCATTCGAGTACACGTTGCCTGTTTTAAACGCGGCCAATTAATAGAAATGGGTGACTGTAGGTAACAGCAGATAAAACCAATAAATAGTGGTAACATTTCCCTAACAGATTTTATGGTATAGATTGAGAGTAAATGGAACTGGTAATGACTTGGTTGTGGGACAGGGCGTATGGCTACGGTATTTATATCGTTGTTGTATTGCTGATTGCTCTCATCTGCTGGCATCTCTATTCTCGTTATCAGTCGCATATCGAAACGCTTCTACTTGCTACCCCGTCGCCACTCTACTTTGTTGATGTTCGAAGTGGCGAAATACTCTATGCCAATCGCCAAGCCATGCAGTTGCTTGGTATCCGCCAAATCGGTGTTAATTTTCGCTTTCCTACTGTGGAAAGCGAGAACAGCTTTCGTCACTACTTAACCAACCACATCAACTCTCGAGCCTTCGAGCAGGTCTCCCTGTGGGCGCTTTCTGAATTTGAGTCGTTCAAGATCAACTTGATCGGTCGTAAGATCCATTTTAGAAATAAGCAGGCTTGGATGATTCACGCCTCACCTTATAAAAACACTAACGAAGAACTGTCCCAAGAAGTTCGAGAACTGAATGTTGCTCGTACCGCTTTGGATTCTTTGTCTGAGCTGATCTACGTGAAAGATCAGAAAGGTCAGTTAGTGACGAGTAATCGCTCGTTTAAAAAGTTTTGGCATGGTCGTGCTGAAGAGGGCACCCTGAGTGTTTCTGGTGGAGTATTAAAAGGTCGTGTAAGTGAACGCTCTTGGACTACAGATCAAGATGGAAAAAGCTGCTTGCTTGAAACCTACCAAAGTGTGCTGCTTTCCCAAGATGGAGAAACCATCGGCACGCTCTCTATTAGTCATGATGTGACCGATTGGCATGACATGCAGCAGAAACTGCGTGGCGAGATGGAGAAGCGAAAAGATACCGAAGTGGCACTTGCGCAGCGTGACACCATCTTGCAAAACCTCCTGGAGGCCAGCCCAGACTCGATTGGTATCTTTAATGAAAACATGGTTTATCAAGCGTGTAATAAACCATTTGTGGCTGCGCTGGGTATCTCTGAAGTCAGTGACTTGATCGGTAAACGTTTACAAGATGTGGTGCCACATAGCATCTATACGCGAATATCAGAAACCGATCATCAAGTGCTTCATCAAAGTAAATCACTGCGTTATATCGACAAAGTGGTCTCAAGTGATGGAACATTTACTTGGTATGATGTAGTCAAATCACCGTTTAGAGATCCAGCATCGAGCACTAATGGTGTGTTGATCATGGCGCGTGATATTACAGAGCGTTATCTAGCAGAACAAAAGCTTGAAGAAGCCAACCTTGAACTTGAACGCCTCAGCTTTATGGATAGCCTGACTAAAGTGTCTAACCGACGTCGTTTCGATGAACAGCTCTCTACACTGTGGCATTATCATGTGCGTGAGAAGCTGCCACTGACGATCATGCTATGTGATATCGACTTCTTTAAAGGCTACAACGACTTTTACGGACACCAACAAGGCGATGATGCTTTGATTCAGGTTTCTCAGGCATTTAAGCAGGTGTTGAATCGTTCATCTGATTGTGTGGCTCGTTATGGTGGTGAAGAGTTCGGCTTTATTCTGCCAAATACAACGACCGAAGGTGCTCAGCTGGTGGCGCAGCGTATTCATGATGAAGTCCTAAAATTGGAACTTGCGCATGAGAAGTCGACAGTCTCTGAATTCATCACGGTGAGTATTGGTATTATCTCTTACATTCCTACACCTGATGATGAAATGGAATCGGCTGTTGCCTTGGCTGATAGTGCGTTGTATCAAGCGAAATCAGACGGTCGCAACCGTTCAATGGTGCATCCATACTCAATTCGCTAACGCTATAAAATTGGCAATTTGATTATCCCCGGCTATTTTTGCTTAGTTAGTATTTGTATTGGTTAATTAACCTTCGAAATTACCGCTGAACACTTGCTGCGTGTGATGTAGCTAGCTTACCTCCCATCTTCAAACAGGGTAGAATGTTGCTAGTCTTATCGCATGGAGCGCTAAATGAAACCCATGAAAAATCTTGCCCAGTATTACGTGGATCTACTCGTAAAACTGGGGATTGTCCGCTTTTCTATCTTACTCGCCCTAGCGCTTGTTGCCCTCGCTGTTGTTGTGCAAGTCGGTATCACCCTTGCACTCAAAGGCAATGTTGATGACATCGACATTGTCCGTTCAGTTTTCTTCGGTTTAGTGATCACGCCTTGGGCGGTTTATTTTCTGTCAGTGGTCGTGGACCAGTTGGAAGAATCACGTCAAAGGTTAGCGAAATTGGTCTCTAAACTTGGCGACATGCGTGAGCGAGACCAAGAACTCAACAATAAAATGCAGCTCAATATCGAGAAGCTTAATCAAGAAATTGAAGAGCGTGAAAAAGCGGAAGAAGCGCGCGCAGAAGCAATGCAAGATCTCGAAAACGAGGTGTTCCAGCGCGAGCGTACTCAGCTTGAACTCGCAGAACGTACTGCACTGTTACGCTCGTTTATCGATGCCTCGCCTGACCTTATTTACTACCGTAATGAAGATGGTGTGTTCTCTGGTTGTAACCGTGCGGTTGAAGAGCTCACTGGTAAAACAGAAAAAGAGCTAGTTGGTTTAACTCCTTGGGATGTTTACAGTAAAGAGGTCGCTCAGCAAGTTGTTGAAACCGATAAGAAAGTATTTGCTGACAACCAAGCACTGACTTATGACCAATGGCTTGAATACCCAGATGGCCGCAAGAGTTACTTCGAACTGCGTAAAGTGCCTTTCTACAGCAAAGATGGTCGTCACTTGGGCTTGGTTGGTTTTGGCCGCGATATTACTGAACGTAAAGAGCATCAAGAGTCGTTAGAAAAAGCCAGCCGCGATAAGACCACCTTTATCTCAACTATTAGCCACGAGTTAAGAACGCCGCTCAACGGCATCATTGGCTTGAGCCGCATGCTGCTTGATAGCCAACTGACCACCGAACAGCGCAAGCAGATGCAAACCATCAAGGTGAGCGCGGTGACACTGGGTAATATCTTCAACGATATTATTGATATGGATAAGTTCGACCGCCGTAAGCTTGAACTCTTCCCTACGCCTATTAACTTTGAAGATTTCGTTGTCGAGATCGAAAGTATCTCTGCGTTGATGGCTGAGCAGAAAGGGTTAAGGTTCGATCTAGAAAGATTGTCTGATCTTCCAGCTGCTGTTGAGGTGGATGGTACTCGTCTTAGACAGGTACTGTGGAACCTTGTTAGTAACGCGATGAAGTTCACCAAAGATGGTGGAGTGGTGATGACAGTCAGCGCCGACATTGATGGTGACTTTGCCAACATTACGATGGAAGTGGAAGATACTGGTATTGGTATCCCTGAAAGTGAAATCGAGAAGATCTTCGCGATGTACTATCAGGTGAAATCGGGCACGGACAACTTGCACGCTGTCGGCACGGGTATTGGTCTCGCTGTCTCTCAACAGCTAATTAATATGATGGATGGCCACATTGAAGTCATCAGTGAAGAGGGCTTTGGCAGTACCTTTACGGTTTCGATTCGAGTTCCAGTGAATCACGATACTCAGGCTCTGATCAAAACGCCAAGAAAACAGTCGAATCTTAAGATCTTTATGGTCGAAGACATTGAACTCAATATCACAGTGGCTCGCTCTCTACTTGAAAGCCTTGGCCATGAAGTGACAGTCGTGATGACGGGTAAAGAGGCGCAAATTGCTTTCAATCCTGAAGACTATGATTTGGTGTTGTTGGATATCCAACTGCCAGATATGACGGGTTTCGATATTGCTCAATACTACCGCGAGAAATACAGCCAGCTACCGCCTTTGGTGGCGTTAACTGCGAACGTATTAAACAACAAGCAAGAGTACTTCCAGAAAGGCATGGACGAAGCGATCAGTAAACCTTTGTCGGTTCGAGCTATCCAAGATGTCATCAGTGAACTTATCGAAGATGCACCAGAGGTAATTGAGAAGGTAGCGGGCACCGATAAGGTTGAGAGCATTGATAAAGTCGACGCGAGTAAGCCTGTTCTTTCAGAAATTGATACCACTTTGCTTGATATTGATATGCTAGAGTCTTATGTTGATATTGTTGGACCGAAACCGGTTTTGGATAGCATCGCGATGTTCGAAGATATGATGCCGGAGTATATGGAAATATTGAACTCCAACATGGTCGCGAAAGATAAAGCCAGTATCGTTTCTGAGGCACATAAGATTAAAGGTGCTGCAGGTTCTATTGGTCTGAAACGCATCCAACAAGTTGCCCAGAAAGCTCAATCTCCAGATTTGCCTGCGTGGTGGGAGAACATTTCAGATTGGGTTGATGAGATAAATAACGAATACCAGAATGACATTGAAGTTTTAAAGAGTTGGTTAAATCAAAGGTAGAAGAATAATGAAAAAATTAGCATTCGCCGCATGTGTAGTGGCATTAGCGGGTTGTTCTGCGCCACAAGTAGAATGGCAGCAAGATAATCAAGTCGAAGTATCTGCAGTAACAGTTACCATGAAAAGCAACCTTTGGCACAACAAGATGCCAACGATTGGCGAGACTCAAGATAAGACCCTGCATGGTTCTATCTACCTAGAGTCAGATTCACAACTGCCAGCAACGCTTGCGGTTGAGAGTGTTACGGTTAAACAGGGTGCAGACACCTTGTTGGTAACGGCTGACGATCTTGATTTAAGAACACACAGTGAAACTCAATGGGAAGTCGCGTTTGTATGGCAGCTAGAGATCGACAGCGACAAGCCTGTTGATGTAGCGGTTGAACTTAAAGATGGCGAAACCGTGAAGTGGTTAGTAGAGAAAGACGTTAAGGTGGATACGGTTTACTAAAACCTTATCCAATTAAGAACAATAAAAAAGGGAGAATGCGTTGGCATTCTCCCTTTTTAATAACTATTGATGACGCTTCTATTGTTAATAACACTTACTGGTGAGTAGTGCTAAATGGTAAGAAGCGCGAATCGAATTAGTCTTCTAGGTCACCACAAAAGCGGTAGCCTTCACCGTGAATCGTTGCGATGATTTCTGGCGTACCAGAAACAGATTCAAAGTGCTTACGAATACGACGGATTGTTACGTCTACAGTACGATCGTGTGGCTTAAGCTCACGGCCAGTCATCTTCTTAAGAAGGTCTGCACGTGTTTGGATCTTACCTGGGTTCTCACAGAAGTGAAGTAGAGCACGGAACTCTGAACGAGGTAGCTTGTAGCCTTCGCCATCTGGGCTAACCAGAGAACGACTGTTGATATCTAGTACCCAACCGTTGAACTCGTACTTCTCAACGCTACGCTTCTCTTCTTGAACAGAGCTTGTGCTCATAGAACGGTTCAGAAGGTTGCGTGCACGGATAGTCAGTTCACGAGGGTTGAAAGGCTTAGTGATGTAGTCATCAGCGCCGATCTCTAGGCCAAGGATCTTATCAACTTCATTATCGCGACCAGTTAAGAACATAAGCGCTACGTTTGCTTGCTCACGTAGTTCACGTGCAAGTAGTAGGCCATTCTTACCTGGAAGGTTGATGTCCATAATTACAAGGTTAACTTGGTTGTCAGATAGCACTTGGTGCATCTCTTCACCGTCGCTAGCCTCAAAAACAGCATATCCCTCTGCTTCAAAAATACTCTTTAGAGTGTTACGAGTTACTTGCTCATCTTCAACGATAAGAATCTGCGGGGTTTGCATTTGGCGGTACCTAAATTTGTGACGAAACTGTGCTAATAGAATAAATTCTAGGCAAAAACATAACATACAGGTAATGTATTTTTGATGATAACTTAAAGTTTTCAAAAAAACACTTACTTCCAGCTATCTGCCTTCCTTGAAGTATTGCCCAATAACGTAGATCCAGTACGCCTTTCAATCATTCTTTTAGTGATTGGAGTGGATTCTATAATGTTAACAGCATGCTAACAACGCGAGAATGTTAATTCCATTCACTTTGTTGATTTACATCAATTGCCGTATCGCAACAAACTTTAATAGTATGGCTACAACTTAACCAATGTTATGGTGACTATTTAGCACCAAAACAAGAATGATTATTCGAGATGCTTCGCACATCTTGCCTGCTAAAGACCGGATTATGAACCAAGGAAGCTGAAAGCTGTCTTAAGAGTCTAGTAGATAAATATGCTCAATCAACCTTTATTGAGTAATAAATTGAGCATAGAACAATGAAAACAAAGGATTAATTTTAATAACATATAAAAGCATAGAGGCTAGCCTGACATAACTGGTAACGCCTTACTCACGGAGGATATATGCACGATATAACACCCGACTTGTGTGATGAGTTTGAAAGCGAAGTCACCCTACTGAACATGCCATTGCAGAACTTCGGCCAACGTGGTGCGTTCTTTGGAAAAATTGTAACAGTTCGTTGTTATCACGATAATTCCAAGGTTCGCGAGGTTTTAGAGACCGACGGCTGTGGCAAAGTGCTTGTCGTTGACGGAAATGGCTCATGCCAGAAGGCGCTGCTTGGCGATCAACTCGCTATTCTCGCGATAGAAAACGGTTGGGAAGGCGTGATTGTAAACGGTGCGGTGCGTGATGTAGGCATGATGTCGCAAATGGACCTTGGCGTTCAGGCGTTAGGTGCATCGCCATTCAAAACAGAGAAACGCGGTGTCGGCCAAGTGAATGTGACACTCTCTATACATAATCAACTGATTCAGCCTGGTGACTATATTTATGCCGATTGGAATGGCGTGTTAATTTCATCTGAGCTGTTAATTGAATCGTAACTGACTCAAATTGAATGCCGTTGATAGATTAGAACGGGGAATGGTTTGTGATGTACTAAAAGTTTGGATCTCAATCCGCACTAATCTGTTAATAAAGAACAAGCTAAAGAGACTAAAAGCGAAACCCTAGTCCCACTTCAACACCTTGCTGCCACTCTTCATAATCAAGGGTGGCATGCAAATCTAGGTTATCTGTTAGTTGCACTCGGCTGGAAACCTCTGCGGCTACCGATTTCTCATTGTCTTCGGTCTCGTCTTTATAGGTGTGTAGAGAACTGTTAAAAGAGACTCTTTCTGAGAACTGATAACTGACACCACTCAAGAATCCACTTTCCTGTTTCAGTGCCGCACTATTGATACGTGTACCGACGTAAAGATCCACATCTGAAAACAAGCTATAAGAGTAGCCGCTGTCTATCTTCCAAGTATCGAAGCTTTCACTCGACGCGTTTTGTGTGGAGATAAAGAATTTATGAGAAGAACTATCGATCTGGCTGGGTAGTAGAGGCAAGCTATTCGCTGAACAAACAACAGGCATAGCAAAAGCCAAAAGAATAAGTAATCTCTTCATTTCCCACTCCTGATGTCATTATTATTGTTCTTCGAACGTTATCGTTCAATTAAAGCACAGAACTTGTACGTTCGCTGCACAATCGATATAGCATTTTGTTATGACTATATATGCAATTGATCACTCTTGCCTGTTCAATGAGTAAATCCAGTATCTTAAGTGAAGGTTTATACAGGGTGTTTTATCCCTTAAATGACGGTTTGCTCTGAAAAACGGTGCGAATGTAAAAAAAACGCAACTTTTCATTGACGTCCAGTGGTAAAAATTGATACACGTAGAGTAAAGCACAAGCAGAGAATTTGATATGCAGCACGTAAGCCACCTAGTAATGACCACAACCATTATTATTACCGACATTAACATTGTTGGGGCAGGCTGCTAAGTAACGGATTTTAAAAAAAAGGCCTGTATCCAACAAGATACAGGCCTTTTTTTGTACCATTTTTATGACTTATGGAGAAAGGGATGCGCGTTTTAAAGTTTGGAGGTTCATCATTAGCTGATGCAGATCGTTTTTTACGAGCGGCTGATATCATCGCTAATAATGCCCAGCAAGAAGAGCTAGCCGTTGTACTATCGGCTCCAGGAAAAACAACCAATAAGTTGGTCGCTGTTATTGAAGCTGCACTGAAAAATGGTGAAGCTGACGCACAGATTACAGAGATCGAATCTTCATTTAACACACTGTTTGCAGAGATCAAAGCGGTCGTGCCTTCTATCGATGGTGCCGCGTTTCAAGAGCAGGTGGATACCTCTCTTGCTCAGCTAAAGCAGTTCGTGAATGGCATCAACCTACTTGGTATGTGCCCGAACCACGTTAATGCTCGCATCATCAGTAAAGGTGAGCGAATCTCTATCCAGTTAATGAAAGCGGTACTGGAAGCGAAAGGCCAACCAGCAAGCCTGATTGACCCTGTCCAATACCTATACGCTAAAGGCGATCACCTTGAAGCTATGGTCGATGTGGATGTCTCTACTCAGAACTTCCAACAATCTCCACTTCCTAAAGGTCACGTTAACATCATGCCTGGCTTTACTGCGGGTAATGAAAAAGGTGAGCTAGTCACACTAGGTCGTAATGGTTCTGACTACTCAGCGGCTGTGTTAGCGGCGTGTCTACGTGCTGATTGCTGTGAAATCTGGACAGATGTAGACGGTGTTTACAACTGTGACCCACGTTTGGTGCATGACGCTCGTCTTCTTAAATCGCTTAGCTACCAAGAAGCGATGGAGCTTTCTTACTTTGGTGCTTCGGTTCTACACCCGAAAACCATTGCTCCTATTGCGCAATTCCACATTCCTTGTCTGATCAAAAACAGCTTCAACCCACAAGGCGCAGGTACTTTGATTGGCCAAGACACTGGCGAAGATAACCTAGCAATCAAAGGTATTACGACGCTAAGTGACCTAACCATGGTTAACGTATCAGGCCCAGGCATGAAGGGCATGGTAGGTATGGCGAGTCGTGTATTCGGCGCGATGTCTTCTGCTGGCGTTTCTATTGTCCTTATTACTCAATCTTCTTCTGAGTACAGCATCAGCTTCTGTATTGAATCGGCTGATAAGGTGAAAGCGAAACAAGTGTTGTCAGACGCGTTTGAACTTGAACTTAAAGATGGCCTGTTAGAGCCGGTTGAGTTCATGGATGACGTTGCGATTGTAACGCTGGTGGGTGACGGTATGCGCACTTCACGTGGCGTAGCATCTCAGTTCTTCTCTTCTTTAGCTGAAGTGAACGTCAACATTGTTGCTATTGCTCAAGGTTCTTCAGAGCGCGCTATTTCAGCGGTTATCCCTGAAGACAAAATCTCTGAAGCAATCAAAGCGTGTCACGAGAACCTATTTAACTCTAAGCACTTCCTAGATGTATTCGTTGTGGGTGTCGGCGGTGTTGGTGGCGAGCTTGTTGACCAGATCCAACGTCAGCAAGGCAAACTGGCTGAAAAAGGCATCGTGATTCGCGTATGTGGTTTAGCAAACAGTAAAGGTTTGTTGCTAGACAGCGATGGTCTACCGTTAGAGCAGTGGCGTGACCGTATGTCGAGTGCGACTGAAGAGTTCAGCCTAGCGCGTTTAGCGGCTTTGGTTCAACGTAACCACATCATCAACCCAGTATTGGTTGATTGTACGTCTAGCGAAGGTATTGCGGCGCAGTACGCTGATTTCCTAGCGGCTGGTTTCCACGTAGTAACACCAAACAAGAAAGCAAACACAGCAAGCATGGCTTACTACCATCAGCTTCGTGAAGTTGCACGCAACTCACGTCGTAAGCTGATGTACGAGACAACAGTAGGTGCAGGTCTACCGGTCATCGAAAACCTACAGAACCTTATCTCTGCAGGTGATGAACTGGAGAAGTTCAACGGCATTCTTTCGGGTTCACTGTCTTACATCTTCGGCAAGCTTGATGAAGGTATGACACTGAGCCAAGCAACCAACATTGCAAAAGATAACGGCTTCACAGAACCGGATCCTCGTGATGATCTATCTGGTATGGATGTGGCGCGTAAGCTGCTTATTCTTGCTCGTGAAGCAGGTATGGCGCTTGAACTTGAAGATGTTGAAGTAGACCAAGCTCTGCCACCGGGTTTTGATGATTCAGGTACGGTTGAAGAGTTTATGGCTCGCTTGCCAGAAGCGGATGCTTACTTCAAAGAGCAGTCAGCTATCGCCGCTGAAGAAGGCAAAGTACTTCGTTATGTTGGCGAAATCGCTGAAGGCAAGTGTAAGGTTCGTATCGCTGCTGTTGATGGCGACGATCCAATGTTCAAGATTAAAGATGGCGAGAACGCATTAGCATTCTACAGCCGTTACTACCAACCAATCCCTCTAGTACTGCGTGGCTACGGCGCGGGTACTGAAGTAACAGCAGCTGGCGTATTCTCTGATGTGATGCGTACTCTTGGTTGGAAATTAGGAGTTTAGGAATGAGTTCAAGTGATATGGATGTTGTTGTTTATGCGCCTGCATCAATCGGCAATGTCAGTGTAGGGTTTGATGTGCTGGGGGCAGCTGTGTCTCCAGTGGATGGCACGCTGCTAGGTGACCGAGTTATGGTTAAAGCAGGTGATGAATCATTCTCACTAAAAACAGCAGGCAGTTTTGTTTCTAAGCTGCCAACTGAAACCAAAGAAAACATTGTCTACGACTGCTGGGTTGTGTTTTCGAGAGAGCTTGATAAAAAAGGCGTTACGCTAAAGCCTTTGGAAATGACGCTAGAAAAGAACATGCCTATCGGTTCAGGTTTGGGTTCTAGTGCCTGTTCAATCGTCGCGGCACTGGATGCGCTAAACCGTTTTCACGGTCAGCCCCTGAATGAAACTGAACTGCTTGCTCTGATGGGTGAAATGGAAGGCAAGATTTCAGGTGGTATCCACTACGATAACGTTGCGCCATGTTACCTTGGTGGTGTGCAGCTCATGCTTGAAGAGCTAGGCATCATCAGCCAAGAAGTACCGTGTTTTGACGACTGGTACTGGGTAATGGCTTATCCGGGTATTAAGGTTTCAACGGCTGAAGCGAGAGAGATCCTACCATCTCAATATCGTCGTCAGGATATTATTGCTCATGGTCGTCACTTAGCGGGCTTTATCCACGCGTGTCATTCAGGTCAACCTGAACTGGCGGCGAAGATGATCAAAGACGTGATCGCTGAACCATATCGTGAGAAACTGCTTCCAGGGTTTGCTGATGCTCGTAAATACGCGCTGTCAGCTGGGGCACTGGCTACTGGTATTTCTGGTAGTGGTCCAACTCTATTTAGCATTTGCAAAGAACAAGATGTCGCCGAGCGTGTTGCACGCTGGTTAGAACAAAATTACGTACAAAATGAAGAAGGATTCGTTCACGTTTGTCGCCTAGATAAGCAGGGTTCGATCGTTACAGGAAGTGAGTTATGAAACTGTACAACATCAAAGAAAATGATGAACAAGTCTCTTTTGGCCAAGCCGTTCGTCAAGGCTTAGGCCGTAATCAAGGTCTATTTTTCCCATCTGAACTGCCAAAGTTTGATGATATCGATGCGCTGCTAGCAGAGGACTTTGTCCCTCGTAGCTCAAAGATTCTGTCAGCATTGATTGGTGATGAATTACCAAAAGAACAGATCGACCAAATGGTGGATGCAGCGTTCCAATTCCCTGCACCAATCAACCAAGTAAAAGACGGCGTTTACGCGCTTGAGCTTTTCCACGGTCCAACACTGGCGTTTAAAGATTTCGGTGGCCGCTTTATGGCTCAATCTTTAGCAGCTGTTTCTGATGGTGGTCAAATCACTATCTTAACGGCAACATCAGGTGATACTGGTGCGGCGGTTGCGCATGCTTTCTACGGCATGGAAGACATCAATGTTGTGATTCTTTACCCGAAAGGCAAGATCAGCCCACTGCAAGAGAAGCTGTTCTGTACGCTTGGCAAGAACATCCACACTGTGGCGATTGATGGTGACTTTGATGCGTGTCAGGCTCTAGTTAAAGACTCATTTGATGACGCTGAACTGCGTAAAGAGATCGGTCTTAATTCGGCAAACTCGATCAACATCAGCCGTTTAATGGCTCAGATCTGTTACTACTTTGAGGCGGCTTCTCAGCTGACTAAAGAGCAACGTGAAAACCTCGTTATCTCTGTACCAAGTGGTAACTTTGGTAACCTAACGGCTGGTCTATTGGCTAAAGCGCTAGGTCTACCTGTTAAGCGTTTTATCGCAGCAACTAACGAAAATGACACTGTTCCTCGTTACCTAGAAACAGGTCAATGGGATCCAAAACCGACTGTTGCGACAACATCGAACGCGATGGACGTAAGCCAACCAAACAACTGGCCTCGTATCGAAGAGCTTTGCCAACTGAAAGGTTGGGGCTTAGATACACTAGGCAAAGGTAAAGTATCTGACGAGCAGAGCGCTGAGTCAGTTCGCGACCTAAAAGCACAAGGTTACCTATGTGAACCACATGGTGCGATTGCTTACCGTCTACTGGAAGAGCAACTGCAAGAGAACGAAACTGGCTTGTTCCTGTGTACAGCACACCCAGCGAAATTCAAAGAAGTGGTTGATGACATCCTAGGTTCTGATATCGAACTGCCTGGCCCGCTAGCAAAACACGCGGCGATGGAATTGTTGTCTGAAGATCTTGATAACGATTTTGAAGCGCTAAAAGCTGTGCTTCGTCGAGTTCAACCGTAACGTCCATTTGTTTTTCGAACAAATAAAAACGGCGCTCAATGAGCGCCGTTTTTGTATTCTAATTTAAGCTCTAAAAATTATAGAGACTCAGTGAACGTACGTGCGATAACGTCACGTTGCTGTTCAGTTGTTAGAGAGTTGAAACGTACAGCGTAACCCGATACACGGATAGTTAGCTGTGGGTAGTTCTCTGGGTGAGCAACTGCATCTTCTAGCGTTTCACGCTTAAGAACGTTAACGTTTAGGTGTTGGCCACCTTCGATGCGTGGTGCTGCTTCGATTGCAACTTCACGGCTTTCGTACTCGCCTAGGTCTGCAGCTGAGATAACTTGGTCAGCTTCGAAACCTGCAGTAGCAACAACACAACGAGCTTCATTCTTCTCGCTATCTAGTAGCCAGATTGAGTTTAGTAGGTCATCGTTTGCTGCTTTAGTAATTTGAATACCTTGGATCATAACTATCTCCTAGTCCACTGAATGTGGTTTGATTATGGTGTTAACTTTCGATTTTTATTGAGCTGGGTAATATATACCTAATATTAGTAAGGTTAACATTGATTTAAGTCAAAAAACAACCAAAAACCATATTTTTACAAAGGTGATTATATTGAGGTAAATCAATAAAACCTTTAAAAACAAAGTAATTACAAAATATTTTAAAGTATAAAAAATATTTAACAGTCATATTTGTTGTAAGTTTACTACATTTGTTGTGTTTTTATTGAACTACAACCGATACGACCCTTTATTTATTAAGCATTCTGAAAGTGTAAAGTGATTTAATGACAAACAATAATTCATCCTCAAAACCGGAAACAAATATTAAGTTTATTGGCGCTCATGTGTCGGCTGCTGGTGGTGTTGATCAGGCGCCTATGCGTGCACGTGAAATAGGTGCCAATGCGTTTGCACTGTTTACCAAGAACCAGAGACAGTGGGCGGCAAAACCACTAGAAGCGAAAACCATTAGTGCCTTTAAAGCCAATTGCAAAATGTTGGGCTACGGTGCTGAGCACATTCTTCCTCATGACTCCTACCTGATTAACCTAGGAGCGCCAGAAGAAGAGAAGCTAGAGAAATCACGCGCGGCTTTTATTGATGAAATGGAGCGTTGTAATCAACTTGGACTAACGCTTTTGAATTTTCATCCTGGGAGTCATTTAAAGAAAATCTCAGAAAGCGAATGTTTGGCGAAGATCGCTGAATCGATCAACCTAGCTCATCAAGCGGTACCTGACGTAATCGCAGTGATCGAGAATACGTCTGGGCAGGGCACTAATCTGGGTTGGAAGTTTGAACATCTAGCCGAGATTATCGAGCAGGTAGAAGATAAGTCACGTGTGGGTGTGTGCTTAGACACCTGCCATACGTTTACTGCTGGCTATGACTTACGTACAAAAGAGGCGTGTGAGCATACTTTTGCTGAGTTCGACCGCATCGTGGGTATGCACTATCTAAGAGCAATGCACATCAATGATTCAAAAGCTGAGTTCGCGAGCCGAGTCGATCGACACCATTCTTTAGGAAAAGGCGAAATTGGCTGGGATTGTTTTGAGTATATTGCCTCTGATTCTCGCTTTAATGGTATCCCTCTTATCTTGGAAACCATTGATTCGACGATCTGGAAAGAGGAAATTCAACAACTTAGAATGTTTCATCGCTCAGCAACGCTAGCGAGCGAACAAGCGTAATAATAGAGGGGGAAATTTATTTCCGTCTATTTCTAAAAATTGGCACCTTTCTTTCATAGTATTAAAGTGAATATGTAGTTCACGATGTCTTAGAGGAGGTGCCTTTATGTATTCAATCACCCAAACTTCAACTATTGCTGTCGCACGCCGTTTACCTACACCAAACCGTCACGTGCATAACCACGGCCACCATCGTACACAGCAGAAAAGTGGTTAATCGAGATAAGCACAACTTGAACTGATTATTATGATTCATCAACAAGTGAACCCTACACATCATGTTTATTGATAGCTGTATGAGGTATAACTAGAGCCTTATTTAGGACAGTTAGCCGATACAGCTATTTTTTTGTCTGGCGAAAGCCGCTAGAAACCTTGATGATTGGGAAGTAAAACGATGAGCGCACCAAAGACTTGGGAATCCATTATTAATGATGAACGTGATAAAGAGTACTTTCAGAGTGTCCTCGCGTTTGTTGAACAGCAACGTAATAGTGGTAAAACCGTCTACCCGCCACAAGAACAGGTGTTCAGTGCCTTTGATATGACGCCTTTCGAATCCGTGCGAGTGGTTATCTTAGGGCAAGATCCTTATCACGGTGCTAACCAAGCTCACGGCTTAGCATTCTCAGTGCTTCCTGGTGTGAAAATCCCACCTTCTCTACGCAATATGTACAAAGAGCTTGCACAAGATATAGAGGGCTTTGAGATTCCTAGTCATGGTTATCTCGATTCTTGGGCATCGCAAGGGGTGTTGATGTTGAACACAGTCCTTACAGTCGAAGAGGCAAAAGCACACTCACATGCTAAGTGTGGCTGGGAAACCTTTACCGATGCCATTATTGCTGAGCTCAATCAGCGCTCTGAACCGATCATCTTTTTGTTGTGGGGCGCACACGCCCAGAAGAAAGGTCAAGCGATTGATGACGACAAGCATCATGTGTTGGTTGCACCTCACCCATCGCCATTATCGGCACGCCGTGGATTCTTCGGTTGTCAGCATTTCTCTACAACCAACAAGCTGCTTTCTTCTATGGATCAACAACCTATTGACTGGCGTTTACCAACAGAAGTGTAGGTTGGTGGTTTTCTGAGCAGGGTCAAATCATAAATCAGCATATTCGTATACACTTATAAATAGTAGGTGTAATGGAGTGCAATACTATGATGATTGAAAGGATAAGACGAGAGCATGGCTATATGGCTCGTTTACTCGCGATACTCAACAGTAAGTTAGAGTTTCTGAAACAGGAGCGAGAAATAAACTATAGCCTGATCGCAGAGGTGGTTCATTACCTTATGAACCATTCAGACAAAGTGCATCACCCTAAAGAAGACGTCATTTATCGCTACTATCTTAAGCAATATGGCAGCGAGCAAGCGATTGAAGACTTGGAGTTAGAGCATCAATTGCTTTCTGAGAAAACGGCGGACTTTTTAGGTTTGGTCGATATGATCCTTCAAGATGCGGTGGTTCCTCAGCAAGTCTTTATTGAGCAGCTTGAAGCGTTTGTTAAGGCTCAGCGAAAGCACATGGAATATGAAGAGAAGCATGTGCTACCCATGATTGTTGAGGCGTTCACGGTGAAAGATTGGCAAGAAGTGGAGTCTCAATGGCTTCAACCGGAAGATGACCCTGTTTTTGGAGAGACCATCGCCGATCAATATCGCCAACTCGCGGCTCGGGTTCGACAAAATGAACAAGAGTGTGTTTAGCCCGTTGTAATGTTGAGGTGCACCTATTTTAGGTGTCCTCTATATTAGAGGGTTGGTTTCCAAATGGCGCTTTGAGCGGATTAACTACCTCAAAAAATAAAAAAGGCACCTATATAGGTGCCTTTTGCTATCTGATTTCTTATCGTGCTGATTAAAGTTTTATATCGTCAAGGCTAAAATCAAGACCTAGGTTCATCTCTCTCAGCTCTTTCTCAAGCTGCCTACGATCGTTGATGGCTTCGATTTCACGCCACTTACGCTTGAGTGGTTTCGAGCGTGATTTTTGAGTTACACGAGGCATTTCTAGTTCTGATACTTCATCGAATTGAAAGCTATCCATAAGCCATATCTCCTTCCGTGGGACTAGTTCTTACGAACCAATAAATATCATATTTAGGTTCACAATAACTTTGATTTGTTTCTCATTTGTATCAAATCCATGAAGCTTTTGTTCTATTTTCTTATGCATGCTCACACATTGTGAGAATTATTATGTATAAAAAACAGGCAAACAAACCTAAGTAAACGATTAAATTGGGGGTTATTGAATGTTAATTCATTGTGCGAATGGAATAGCCTTTTGACTACAATGCATTGAAGTGCACATGGTGCCGTGCGGTATAGGGATCTCATTGGCCTAGAAAAAAACGAAGATCTTCACTATACCTTGTAAAACCTAGGCTGACGTCATTTTTATAGGATGGTGTTCTTGTTGGAGTAGTGCCGTGGCTGTTGTTGATATTATGTCCCGATAATGTGACTTTTATTGGGCTGCATTGTTGAAAGTTGTGTTAACAAAAGGTGTGTTATTAGTGAAATGTCATTTTAATATGAGTGTATCTGCATATTGATTTTTAGGCCGTCTCGCTGCATTATCCGCCCGTCAAAAAATACACTGATACGTAAAATGGATGCATGAAGCGACATTTACAGTCTCAATCGCCGCAAGAATATAACAAGAGTGCCGACACAACATTGACAGAGGCATAGGCGATTAAGAGGAAGGCTAGGAAGCATGATCGGTGCTTAAACTCAATTACGAGGTTCACGTGACAGACTTAATCAATTTGATGAACGATCTCCTTTGGGGATCTATCTTAGTTTACTTACTGGTTGGTGTGGGTATCTACTTCACTGTACGACTAGGCTTCATTCAATTCCGCCATTTCGGCCACATGTTCTCTGTTCTTAGAAACAGCCGTAAAGCAGATAGTGCTGGTATCTCTTCTTTCCAAGCTCTTTGTACTAGTCTCGCTGCTCGTGTAGGTACGGGTAACATGGCAGGTGTTGCTGTAGCACTAACCGCTGGTGGCCCTGGTGCTATCTTCTGGATGTGGCTAATCGCAATGCTAGGTATGGCAACATCGTTTGCAGAAAGCACACTGGCACAGCTATACAAAACGCGTGATAACGACGGTAACTACCGCGGCGGCCCTGCATACTACATGGAGAAAGGCCTAGGCATGCGTTGGATGGGGGTTCTATTCTCTATCTTCCTCATCATTGCATTTGGTCTTGTATTCAACGCGGTTCAAGCGAACGCGATTGCAAGCGCAATGAATACGGCATTCGACCTTGAGCGTAGCTACGTTGGTGTTGGTATCGTAATCATCTCTGCGTTCGTTATCTTCGGTGGTATCCGTAAGATTGCACGCACAGCAGAAATCATCGTTCCAATCATGGCATTGGCTTACCTAGCGATCGCTATGTACGTGATGTTCGCGAACATCGAGAAAGTGCCTGAAGTACTGGCTCTTATCTTCAAGAGTGCATTCGGTCTGCAAGAAGCAGCAGCGGGTGGCCTAGGTTACGCAATCGCACAAGCGATGATTAACGGCATCAAACGTGGTTTGTTCTCGAACGAAGCGGGTATGGGTTCTGCGCCAAACGCAGCAGCTTCTGCTACGCCTTACCCACCGCACCCAGCATCACAAGGTTACGTGCAAATGCTAGGCGTGTTCATGGATACCATTGTTATCTGTTCAGCAACAGTCGCAATCATCCTGATGTCTGGTGAGTATGTACCACACGGTGAAGTAACGGGTATCGAACTAACGCAACGTGCACTAACAGCACAAGTGGGCGAATGGGGCGGCATTTTTGTAGCGGTAGCGATTTTCTTCTTCGCTTTCACTTCAATCATTGCAAACTACTCGTACGCTGAAACGAACCTTATCTTCCTTGAGCACAACAACAAGAAGGGCCTAGTGCTGTTCCGTATCGTTGTACTGGGTATGGTTATGTTCGGCTCTCTCGCGACACTGCCAACGGTATGGGCATTGGCTGACGTATCGATGGGTCTAATGGCGATTGTGAACTTGGTAGCGATCATCTTGCTATCGGGCATCGTGATTAAGCTAGCGAAAGACTACAACCGTCAATTAGACGCGGGTAAAGTACCAACATTCGATTCGAATGACTTCCCAGAGCTTAAGTCTCAGCTGGAAGACGGTATTTGGGACAACAACAAGAAGTAATCTTGTTGGAGCGATAAACGGCTCATCCTAAAGTGATTAGAAAGGCTAAGGTTTCGACCTTAGCCTTTTTGTTTGCCTGTCATTTGTCTCATTCTGTCTATCGAAGCTCATTCTCCCTATCGAAGCTCATTCTCCCTATCAAAGTAATAGGAAGAGTCATAAAGACAAGTTGATGTTTTTTCTATACTCTAGCAGCATCCAGTTAGATAACCGATTAGGGTAAAGTTATGTTAGTTGTCGTTTCTCCAGCCAAAACACTTGATTACGAATCACCATTAGCGACTGAACGCTTTAGTCAGCCTGAGTTTGTTGAACACTCTGCTGAACTGATTGAAGAGTGCCGTAAACTGACGCCAGTCGATATTTCTGCACTGATGAAGGTGAGCGATAAGATCGCAGGGTTGAACGTAGCGCGCTTTGAGCAGTGGAGCGAGACCTTTACCCAAGACAACGCACGCCAAGCCATCCTAGCCTTTAAGGGCGATGTATACACTGGCTTAGATGCTGAGACGCTATCGGATGAAGATTTTGACTACGCACAAAATCACCTGCGCATGCTTTCTGGGTTATATGGCTTGCTTAAGCCGTTAGATTTGATGCAGCCTTACCGTCTAGAGATGGGCACACGCTTGGCGAATGCTCGTGGTACTAACTTGTACCAGTTCTGGGGCAACATCATTACAGACAAGCTGAATGAAGCGTTGAATGCTCAAGGCGACAATGTGTTGATCAACCTAGCATCTAACGAATACTTTAAAGCTGTGAAGCCGAAGAGCTTGGATGGCCAAGTGATTACCCCTGTATTCAAAGACTGCAAGAACGGTCAGTACAAGGTGATCAGTTTCTACGCGAAGAAAGCGCGTGGCATGATGGCTCGCTACATTATCGAGAACAAGATCGACTCGGTTGAGGCACTCACTCAGTTTGATACAGCGGGTTACTACTTCGTTGAAGAAGAGTCGAACGCGAAAGAGCTTGTCTTCAAACGTGAAGAGCAAAACTAGACGTTATTGATTAATGGTCGTCACGCTCTATTGCGAGATGCCAACCAGATAGAGAAAAGCCCCATGCAGCGAACTGCATGGGGCTTTTTATTGAATCGTTGAAGCAGTTAGATTATTTCTTCTTTGCTGCTTTCTTTTTCTTCGCGATTTTTTTCTTTTTCGCTATTTTTTGTTTCTCTACCGCTTTCTTATCTTCTTTCTTCGGCTTCTTTTTCTTAGTCACGGCCGCTTTCTTATGCGTAGGGCGCATGCCTTCGATGAAGCGTTCTTTGATTGGTTCGTCTGTGTAACGAGCCACACGCTCAATCATCAGTTGATCGTGCGCTTCAATGATAGAAACCGCGTTACCTTTTTTACCAGCACGAGCAGTACGGCCAATGCGGTGTAGGTATACGTCAGCCGTACGTGGCATGTCGTAGTTGATTACGTGGCTTACGTCTGGAAGGTCGATACCACGAGCTGCAACATCAGTCGCTAGCAGTACGTTTACAGAACCGTCACGGAAGCGAGCAATCGCGTTGTTACGACGATCTTGAGGCATTTCACCTTGGATCCACGCACATGGGATTTGCGCGCTTTCAAGTTGAGCTCGTAGATCACCAAGACGATCACGTGTCTTCAAGAACACGATGCTGCGCTCAGCTTGCTCGGTGATGATGTGCTTTAGGATGTTCAGCTTGTGCTCTGCTGTATCTGCGCGGTGGTACCACTGAGTGATCTTCTTACGCTCACGAAGTGATGATTTCGCATCGATCTCCGCTGGGTTTTTAAGTAGATCCTCGGTGAAGCCTTCAATGCCTTTACCTTCTAGCGTTGCTGAGAAAAGTAAAGTTTGTTTACGCCAGCGACACTCTGCAGACAGACGGTCAACAACAGGACCAAAGCCCATGTCTAGCATGCGGTCGGCTTCATCTAGAACCAGCCATTCAATCGCGCGACAGTCAAAACGCTCGCCTTCAATGTATTCCATCAAGCGGCCAGGTGTTGCTACTACGATATCTTGAGTGGTACTTAAGATATCTGCGTGCTCTTGGTACATCACACCGCCCGTGATCGTGAAGATATTTAGGCTGGTGTATTTAGCAAGCTCACGTGCTTGTTCGGTGATCTGCATTGCTAGCTCACGCGTTGGCGTCAGGATAAGCATACGTGCAGGGCCAGATTTCTTACGTGGGAAATCCAGTAGGTATTGCAGTGCTGGCAATACAAATGATGCTGTTTTACCAGTACCTGTTGGCGCAGAAGCCAAAACGTCTCTTCCATCTAACGCTTGTGGGATTGCTTCAGCTTGTATCTGTGTTGGACGTTCGTAGCCCATTTCGTCAATTGCTTTAAGCAGCTCTTGGTTTAGATCGAGTTCTGCAAAGGTTCTGATCACTGTTGTTTCTCCACAAGCAATAAATGTTTCTGCCTCAAAAAGCAGACGATAAAAAAGAGTAGTCGGACATTATAGAAGCATTAGTGATTAGGATCACATGGTATTTGCTACATCTTGAGATAAAAATCTTTAGTGAGCGCAATAAATGCTTCGCTATAACCACCTTGATGGTGAATTGTAAGCGATTCGCGCTGCAAATCTTGCTCGCAAGCAGGATCTTTAGATAACTCGAATAAAATTCGGCTAGCTGGCTTTTTATCTGTTGTTTTTACATCAAGGCGTTTTGCTAGATACCAACCACATTGCTCGGCAAGCTTGATAAAACCTTCCCCCTCAGGCGTCGGTAGGATGAAACTGGCAGTCGCGGCGTCGGTTGTTATCTCGAAACAACGCTGGGCAAGCGCTAAATGATCCAAGCTGTCGGTGTGCCTGGCGGTGGCTCTTTGGCTTTGCTGCGCCTGTTCTCCAGAGTTGAAGTAGGGCGGGTTACAGATGATCGCATCAAACCTTTGTGGAAAGTCGGTTGTTAACACGCTGCCGTGATCAAGGGAGATACGATTTTGCCAAGGCGACTGCTCAATATTGACAGTGGCAGCATCAATAGCGTGTTGATCAATATCTATCGCAGAGATTGAAGCATCTTCAAAACGCTGCGCAGCCATCAAAGCCAGCAGACCTGTCCCGGTTCCAATATCGAGTACACATGATCTTTGTGGCAGGCTTACCCAAGCGCCAAGTAATACGCCATCGGTACTGACTGGCATACCGCTTTTCCCGCCGTAAATTGAGAATTGCTTAAAATTAAAGCTTTTAGTTTGCACTGTTTTGTCTTTCATTAATGTTCTGAGTATCGAGATATTTTAAGTGATTAGCTCTAATGTTAACCGCTTGTATGAATCAATGTTCTGCTTGGAAGAATATTGTTGTGCATTATGGTTAGTTTATAATTGTGGCTATTTTTCTATAGCTAGTGGAATCCACTGCTTTTTGTTCTCATATGCAAATTTATATGGTGTTTTTGTGTGGTGACTTGCAGCTAGCCAGTTGTTTCGTCATTATGCGCGACTATTTTATAGATTGATTGGCAGCTTTGAGCTGTAACATTCATGTAAGCACAACATAAATTCATAAATATAATTAAGGATTATCTGTGAAACAGAGTCTAAAACTAACAGATATAATGGCATTGGGCTTTATGCTTTTTGCATTTTTCTTGGGTGCGGGTAACATCATCTTCCCACCTCTAGCTGGCCAATTAGCCGGTGATCACTTCCTTCCAGCGATGTCTGGTTTTCTGCTGACTGCCGTTGGTCTGCCGTTAATCACTATCGTCGCGGTCGCAGTGGCTGGTGGCTCTTGGGGTCACTTAACTAAAGATCTTCCTAAGAAAGCAGCAACCATCATGGCTGTACTGATCTTTATCATTATCGGTCCTGCATTTGCTGCACCGCGTACTGGCCTTGTTGCCTATGAGATGGCGGTGAAACCGTTCTTCATCGATGCCTCTCAAGCTCACCTAACTCTCTTTTCGATTGCATTTTTTGCAGTAGCGATGTTCTTCTCATGGTCGCAAGGTAAGCTTATTGACGTCATTGGTAAGGTGCTAACACCTGCACTGTTCGTTGGTTTGGTTGTGCTGGCGATTGCTGTATTCGTTAACCCTCAAGGCGATATTCTTGCGGCTCACGGTGAGTACATCACTCAACCACTAACCAAAGGTTTCCTTGAAGGCTACAACACCATGGATACTTTTGCTTCTTTGATGTTTGGTATGCTGATTGTTGATGCGATTCGTAGCAAGGGCATTACTGACCGTGCAGCGACGACTAAGTACCTAATTAGCGCGGGTTGTATTGCCGCAGCGGGTCTGGCGTTTGTTTACATCTCTCTATTTTTCCTAGGCGCAACAAGTGCAACAGTCGCAGCTGGTGCAGACAATGGCGGTGCTATTTTAAGCCTATACGTTCAATCGTTGTTTGGTCCTTCTGGTCAGCTAGTGCTTTCTGTGATCGTACTATTAGCATGTCTAACTACGGCGATTGGCCTTGTGTCAGCATGTTCTGATTACTTCAGCTCGCTAACGCCTCTGTCTTACAAGACTTGGGTAATCATCAATGGTGTAGCTTGTGCAACCGTTGCGAACGTTGGTCTTTCTCAACTGATTTCTCTGTCTGTTCCAGTACTGTTTGCACTGTACCCAGTCGCTATCGCGTTGGTTGCTCTGACATTCTTACGTAGCCGTTTCCCTAATCCAAAAGCGGCTTACCGCGTAGTGGTATTAGTGTCACTGCTGTTTGCTCTTATTGATGGCGCTAAAGTAGCGGGTGTAGACGTGTCTGCACTTAAGATGCTGCCACTGTTTGAGATCGGTATGGGTTGGTTGCTTCCAACAACGGCTGCAATCATCTGTATGTTCTTTGTTGGCAAGTCAACAGAACAAGAGATGGCTGAAGAGACTGTTTAATCTTCCGTTGAGATTAGATTGTCCTTCGAGATGAAATAGAAAAGGCCTCATTACTTCGCAGTAATGAGGCCTTTTTGTATTCTGTGGTCTTTTTATATCCAGCTAGTTACTTGGTTAGCTACTTAGCCGGGAGTACTTCTGTTTGGTTATAGCTTTTCGCTGTACTCAACCAGTACTTGCTCAACCCAGCTTGCGATACGGTCGTCGCTTAGCTCGTATTGTGAATCTTCATCAAGCGCCAAACCAACGAATTGAGATTTGTCTTCGGTTAACGCTTTAGACGCTTCGAACTCGTAGCTGTCATCGTTTGGCCAGAAGCCAACAAACTCTGCACCCGCGGTTTTCAGTTCATCATGCAATAGACCCATCGCATCTAGGAACCATTCGCCGTAGCCTTCTTGGTCACCCAAACCAAACAGAGCCACAACCTTGCCTTTCATAGGCGTGGTTGCGATGTCTTCCCACAGTTCATTCCAATCTTCTTGGATTTCACCGAAGTCCCAAGTCGAGATGCCCAGCAATAAAAGGTCGTAGTCCGCCATCAATGAAAGAGGGCTTTCTTTCACGTTATGGATATCAACTAGGTCTTCACCAATAATGCCGCGAATTTTCTCTGCTGCCATTTCTGTGTAGCAGGTGGTTGAGCCGTAAAATAATCCAATTTTCATAGCAAACGTTCGATTTTAATTTCAGATGGCGAATTCTAACCATAAATCGACTTCGATTGCAGCGATTATCCGCTCAAGTCGTAATTTTTATGGCATTCATATTTGCTCTGGCATACTCTCAAAACAGTTTCCAATATTGTGAGTAACACTATGCAGTCGCCTCAAGGGCAGAGCGCAGACCACGGTCTCGTTGAGCAGTTTTTAGATGCTATGTGGATGGAGCGAGGATTATCGGAGAATACGCTTGTCTCGTACCGTACCGATTTGTCCAAGTTATTAGCGTGGATGGAAAAGAACAATTACCGCCTCGACTTCATTAGCCTTTCAGGTTTACAGGATTATCAAGGCTGGTTAGCCGACGCCGATTTTAAGCAGACCTCTCGTGCCCGTATGTTGTCGGCGATTCGTCGCTTGTTCCAATATTTGCACCGCGAGAAAATCAGAGGCGATGATCCAAGTGCCTTGTTGATCAGTCCGAAGCTGCCGCAACGCTTGCCGAAAGATTTGAGCGAAGAACAGGTTGATGCTTTGCTCGATGCGCCAGATCCGAACGATCCGATTGAGCTTCGCGATAAGGCGATGCTTGAGTTACTCTATGCAACCGGTTTGCGTGTGACAGAACTGGTTAGCTTGACGATGGAAAACATCAGCCTAAGACAGGGCGTGGTGCGTGTTATTGGTAAGGGTGGCAAAGAGCGCTTAGTACCAATGGGCGAAAATGCGGTGGATTGGATAGAGACTTTTATTGAACAGGGTCGTCCACATCTACTTGGCGAAAACAGTTCTGATGTGGTTTTTCCGAGTAAACGCGCCAAGCAAATGACCCGTCAGACGTTCTGGTATCGTATTAAGCACTACTCGGTCGTCGCTGGTATCGACACAGAATTGTTGTCACCACACGTATTGAGACACGCTTTTGCGACGCATTTACTGAACTATGGCGCAGATCTCAGGGTCGTACAGATGTTACTTGGGCATAGTGACTTATCGACTACCCAAATTTATACTCACGTGGCGACTGAAAGGCTCAAGCAAATTCATGCGCAGCATCACCCACGTGCTTAAATCCATTTATTTTTAAGGTGAACTTAATGAGCGTATTACGCCGTCTTCCTCTACTAGCGCTTCCTCTTATGATTACTGCATGTAATGCATCAGAAGCGAAAGTAGAAACAACATCAACAGCCGTAGAAGCTGCTCCAGCTCAAGCTATTGATACAGCTGCGTTAACTAAGCGTTTTGAAAAAATCGGTATTAAGGTCGATAAGATTGTTCCTTCGGATATCGATGGTTTGTTAGAAGTTCAAACCAACAGCGGCATTATCTTTTCTTCTCCAGAGGGCGATCACTTTCTAGCCGGTACACTTTACTCTTTGGATGAAAACGGAAAGTTCAGTGATGTTTTGGCTGAGCGTCAAGCTCCGCTGAATGCTGAAAAAGTGGCAGCGATGTCGGATACGGTTATTGAATACAAAGCCGATAACGAAAAGTATGTTGTGACGGTATTTACTGACATTACGTGCGGCTACTGTGTTCGTCTGCACAGCCAAATGCAAGGCTACAACGATTTGGGTATCACCGTTCGTTACATGGCTTACCCACGCCAAGGTGCGACAGGGCAAGTTGCCGATCAAATGGCAGCAATCTGGGCGTCAGATGATCCAAAAACAGCGATGCATGACGCTAAAGTAAACCGTCAAATGCCAGCGTCTGGTAAAGACCTAGCAGAGCAAAAGCAGATCATTGCTAAACAATACCAACTGGGTCGTGAGCTTGGCATCAATGGCACACCGGCTATCGTGCTAGCAAGTGGTGAGTTGGTGAGTGGTTACTTACCGCCAGCACAACTTCTTCAACGTTTAGAGCAATAATCTCGTTTTCTGTATTGCCAATTTATCCCCCATGTTTTTGATTTAAGGAGTGGCCTGATTGATATCGGGCCCATTTTTATATGATAGAGATCCAACGCCGTCCTGAGGTCGACATTTCAGTCTTACCTGCTCACTTACCTGACTTGTTAAAGCGCATTTATGTGAGTCGTGGAATCGACAGTGCCGACCAACTAGAGACAGCAGCGAAAGGCTTGCACTCTTATCAAAAACTGGGCGGCATTGATGCTGCGGTTGAGCTGTTGTTCAAAGCTATTCAGCAGCAAAAACGCATCATCATTGTTGGTGACTTTGATGCCGATGGCGCGACCAGCTCGGCGCTGTCTGTTTTAGCGTTACGTATGCTCGGCAGCTCTAACGTCGACTATCTGGTACCAAACCGTTTTGAAGATGGTTATGGCTTGAGCCCTGAGGTTGTTGAACAGGCAATCGAGCTTGGTGCTGAAGTGATCATGACGGTCGACAACGGTGTATCTTCAATTGAAGGTGTTCGCTTTGCTAAAGAGAAAGGGCTAGAGGTTCTGGTTACCGATCATCACTTGCCGGGCAATGAACTGCCAATGGTCGATGCTATGGTTAACCCAAACCTTGAGAGCTGTGCTTTTCCTTCGAAAGCCCTAGCGGGTGTTGGTGTCGCTTTTTATCTGATGATGGCATTGTGTGTTCACATGCGTAAGTTGGGTTGGTTTGCAGAGCGCGGCATGACAGAACCTAAGTTGATGGAACTGATTGACCTTGTGGCGCTGGGTACGGTTGCCGACGTGGTTCCACTCGATGAAAACAACCGAATTTTAGTTCATCAAGGTTTGCAACGTATTCGTGCGGGTAAAGCTCGTCCGGGCATTCAAGCCTTGATCGAAATTGCTAAGCGAGACGCTAAGCGTTTGGTGGCGTCTGACTTTGGCTTTGCTCTTGGTCCTCGTATCAATGCAGCTGGTCGATTAGACGACATGTCTTTTGGTGTTGAGCTGCTAATGAGTAACAACATCCATGCGGCTCGTCGAATGGCGAGTGAGTTAGATGGCTTGAACCAAACACGTAAAGAGATCGAAGAGGGTATGAAGCAAGAAGCGATGGCTTTTTGTGAGCGCCTTGAATTTGGTAAAGGCGACCTACCTTCTGGCTTGGCACTATTCCAACGTGATTGGCACCAAGGTGTGATTGGTATTTTGGCTTCGCGTATCAAAGACAAATACCACCGCCCAGTGATTGCGTTTGCAGATGGCGGCGAAGGCAGTATCAAAGGTTCATGTCGTTCAATTCCGGGTCTGCACATGCGTGATGCATTGGACCGAATTGATACTCAAAACCCTGGCTTGATTCTTAAATTTGGTGGCCACGCAATGGCGGCTGGTTTAACCATCATGGAAAAGGACTTTGAACGCTTCAGCAAGCTGTTCAATGATGTGGTGAAGAATGAACTTGGAGAAACAGCACTGAAGGGCATTATCTTGTCTGATGGTGAGCTGTTACCAGAAGAGTTCTCGATGCACACCGCTGAAACGCTGCGTTCAGGTGGCCCGTGGGGACAAGCTTTCCCTGAGCCAATCTTCGATGGTGAGTTTAAAGTGCTGCACCAAAAGCTGGTGGGTGAAAAGCACCTTAAGCTGATGCTTGAGCCGCTCTACAAAGGCCACCCAACCAATGTGATGATTGACGGTATTGCCTTTAACGTCGACCTACGTCGCTGGCCTGATGCATCAGTAAAAACCGTTCATCTTGCATTTAAGCTCGATATCAACGAATTTCGCGGCAACCAATCGTTGCAGCTGATGATTGATCATATCGAAGCCAAATAGTGATTTTGGGCTCAATAATGCTCATCATATAGTGCCAAATTCAACAAGCTCTGTTCAAAAACAGGGCTTGTTTTCCTTCCTGCCCTTACAAAATTTACGTGTTTTTTATGCCTGTCAATTTTATATCCCATTAAGTTGTTGAATCTTGGTTCACCACTCTAAAAAATTCTGTATCTCCGTCACACTTTTGAGTACAATTCTTCGGTTAAATTCTACTCATAAATGATGAGCTAAAATGTTTGAAATCAATCCTATAAAAAACCGTCTGCAGGATGTGTCTGAGCGCACAAATATCCTGAGGGGGTATCTTTGACTATGACGCTAAGAAAGAGCGTCTAGAAGAAGTAAACGCAGAATTAGAACAACCGGATGTATGGAACGAACCTGAGCGTGCTCAAGCGCTAGGTAAAGAACGTTCTGCATTGGAAGCGGTAGTAGAAACGATCGACCAACTTGACCAAGGTGTTGAGGATGTTGATGGCCTATTAGAGCTTGCGGTTGAAGAAGAAGATCAAGAAACGTTCGATGAAATTGAACCAGAACTGGCCGAGCTTGAAGCTAAGCTAGAGAAGCTGGAATTCCGTCGTATGTTCTCTGGTGATCACGATGCATCAGATTGCTACATCGATTTACAGTCAGGTTCGGGCGGTACAGAAGCTCAAGACTGGACTTCAATGATGTTGCGCATGTACTTACGTTGGGCAGATTCGAAAGGCTTCAAGACTGAAGTTATCGAAGTGTCGGATGGTGATGTTGCTGGCCTTAAAGGCGCAACGGTACGTATTTCTGGTGAGTATGCTTACGGTTGGTTACGCACAGAGACTGGTGTTCACCGTCTAGTTCGTAAGTCACCATTTGATTCAAGTGGTCGTCGTCATACTTCATTTGCATCTGCGTTTATCTATCCTGAGATTGATGACAACATTACGATCGACATTAATCCTTCTGACCTACGTATTGACGTATACCGTGCCTCTGGTGCTGGTGGTCAGCACGTAAACACCACGGAATCAGCGGTACGTATTACTCACGTTCCGACTAACACTGTGGTTCAGTGTCAGAATGACCGTTCGCAGCATAAGAACAAAGATCAAGCGATGAAGCAGCTACGTGCTAAGCTTTTTGAACTTGAGATTCAAAAACAAAATGCTGAAAAACAAGCGAGCGAAGAGACGAAATCAGACATCGGTTGGGGAAGTCAAATCCGCTCTTACGTGCTGGATGATTCTCGAATCAAAGATTTACGCACCGGCATCGAAAACCGTAATACTCAAGCGGTTCTTGACGGTGACTTAGACAAGTTTATTGAAGCTAGCCTGAAATCAGGTCTGTAAGCTTTATCAACTATTAAGCTTTACCAATAATATTGGTAAAAATGCCTATATTTACAAAAATATAGCGGTCCAAATTTTAAAAGCAGGGTACATCTCTAATGACTGATGCTGTTCAAAACGAAAACGCACAAGAAGCTTCTTCACCTGAAGAGAACAAACTAATCGCTGAGCGCCGCAGCAAGCTGGATCACATCCGCCAAAACTGCAAAGCTAACGGTCACCCAAATGACTTCCGTCGTGAGCACCTAGCTGGCGATCTTCAAGCGGAATTCGGTGAGAAGACTAAGGAAGAGCTAGAAGAGCTTAACCACATCGTTGCGATCGCTGGTCGTGTTATGGCGAAGCGTGGTCCATTCCTTGCGATTCAAGAAACTTCTGGTCGTATCCAAGCATACGCAGCGAAAGACGTTCAAAAAGTACTGAAAGAGAAGTACCAAGGCCTAGATATCGGTGACATCATCGGTGTTAAAGGTGCGCTTCACAAATCAGGTAAAGGCGACCTTTACGTGAACATGGAAGAGTTTGAATTGCTGACTAAAGCACTTCGTCCTCTACCAGAGAAGTTCCACGGTCTAACTGACCAAGAGATGCGTTACCGTCAGCGTTACGTTGACCTAATCGTGAACGAAGATTCTCGTAATGCATTCATCGTGCGTTCTAAGCTTGTATCTTCAATCCGTAACTTCATGAGCGCGAAAGGCTACCTAGAAGTTGAAACGCCAATGATGCACGTGATCCCGGGTGGCGCAACTGCACGTCCGTTCATCACTCATCACAATGCACTAGACATCGACATGTACCTACGTGTTGCACCAGAGCTTTACCTTAAGCGTCTAGTGGTGGGTGGTTTTGACCGTGTATTCGAGATCAACCGTAACTTCCGTAACGAAGGTCTATCTCCACGTCACAACCCAGAATTCACAATGATGGAATTCTACCAAGCGTACTCTGACTACAAAGACCTTATGGATCTGACAGAAGAGATGCTAAGCACGGCAGCAATGGACGTTCTTGGTTCTACTTCTATGCCTTACGGTGACGAAACGGTTGAGTTCGGTGGCACTTACGCTCGCATGAGCATGTTCGATGCAATCAAACACTACAACCCTGAGCACGCTGAGATTCAAGCGCTAACAGAAGCAGACCTACAAGACCGTGAAAAGATGGTTGCTATCGCAAAATCTGTACACGTAGACGTAGAAACGTTCTGGACATGTGGTCAGCTTCTAGAAGAGATCTTTGGTGAAACGGCTGAGCCTCAGCTAATTCAACCAACGTTCATCACTGGCTACCCAGCGGACATCTCTCCTCTAGCTCGTCGTAGCGATGACAACCCGTTCTTCACAGACCGTTTTGAGTTCTTCATCGGTGGCCGTGAAGTTGCGAATGGTTTCTCTGAGCTTAACGATGCACAAGACCAAGACGAGCGTTTCAAAGCGCAAGTTAACGCGAAAGACGCGGGTGATGACGAAGCGATGTACTACGATGCAGACTACATTACTGCACTAGAGCACGGCCTACCGCCAACAGCGGGTCAAGGTATCGGTATCGACCGTCTAGCAATGCTATTTACAAACACGCACACAATCCGTGACGTGATCTTGTTCCCGGCAATGCGCCCACAGGCGTAATTCTCGCTTATAGGGCGTAACAGCCTATGTAATTAAAAAGCCACCTTCGGGTGGCTTTTTCTGTTTTGGGGCTTCAAAACCTAGTCTGTACCGCACTCTTGATTCGAAAAATCGTTATTTCTGACATAGTCTTACTATTGAGACATAAAATCTAAGATAGTCTCACTACTATACGTCTCTGCGCTGAATACGCTCTCGCGGCATTTTGTCGAACGATGAAGCAGTGACTCGTATTAGTCTGATTTAAATAAAAATAGAATAAGGAAGAAGGATGGGAACTCAATTTAAGATGGATTCCTTACCAGGTTCTCTTATCGTCGTTGGTGGTGCGTACGAACCCTGGTTATCAGTGTTAGAACAAGTGGGTTGGCAGTGTACCCAGTGTGCAGATTTACGAAAAGCCGATGCCTTGATTGCTGATATTGGCCCATGTATTGGTATTGTCGATCTTAGTCATGATGAGTTCAGTCTCAACGGTATTGCTAACCTTGTGAGCAATAACAAGCAGGTGAGATGGCTCGCCTTTATCCGTGAATCTCAATTAAGCTCTGATACGATCTGCCAGTTTATCGTCAACTTCTGTATCGACTTTTTCACGGCACCAATCCCTGATGCTCAGCTACTGAGTACTATTGGTCACCAGTTGGGTATGCTCAAGCTTGAGCAGAAAGTATGGCCAAACTACGGCATTAACAACAATATGGGCCTGCTGGGCGACTCTGTGGCTGTGAAGCGCTTGAGAGACCAAGTAAAGCGTATTGGGCCGACTGATGTCAGTATCTTGATTTATGGCGAGAGTGGGGCTGGTAAAGAGACGATTGCACGCTCGATTCATCAAAATTCGTCGCGAGCACAGAAACCATTTTTAACGGTTAACTGTCGTGCCTTGTCTGAAATGAGAATAGAGGCCGAGGTGTTTGGCATATCAGCACAGTCAGCGACTGCGCCTTGTATGTTGGAAGAAGCCGATGGCGGAACCATCTTGCTTAATGATGTTTTAGCGATGCCACGCAATCAACAACTGAACCTGTTGCGCTTTCTACAAGAAGGTAAGATTGAAACTGCGAATGGACCTAAATCTGTCGATGTGCGTATTCTGGCCGCGAACTCCTCTGATATCGAGAAGGCGTTGATCGAGGGCGACTTCAATGAAGAGCTTTATCACTATATCAATGTTCTGCGTATTCATGTTCCAAGCTTAAAAGAACGTGTGAGCGATATTTCAGTACTGGCGAATCATTTTCTGCGTGAGTACTCGAAAGAGTTTAATGCTCAAGCGAAGAGCTTCTCAGACGATGCTATCCGTTCGATGAATCGATACCATTGGCCTGGAAATGTGCGTGAGCTGATGAATCAGATTAAGCGTGTTGTGTTGATGTCTGATGCTGTGATCATTGAGGATCACCAACTGGATTTACCAAAACAGAATGATGAACGCCGAAGCTTGAAGAGTATTCGAGAGCGCTCAGAGCGCGATGCGTTACTGATTGTATTGGAATCTTACGGTGGTCAGGTTTCATTGGCGGCTAAGGAGCTCGGTGTATCACGAGCGACGATGTACCGCTTGCTGAATAAACACAGCCTAATCTCTGAAGGTGTTGTTTAGACTCTTCTCTACATGACTTTATTCAGTCACCGTAAATTAAAGGCCACGTATCTACGTGGCTTTTTTGTTTCTGAAGGGTAGTCCGTTGTTTTCTAGTTAGACCCTAAGAGAGATATGCTGTGATTTTATATAAGCATAGTGAATATGTTATATGTAAATGAATATGCAACTGATATTTTAGGCGAATGCATTGTTTTAAAAATGTTAATCAATTAGCGGTTGAATAATATACTCACTTGGTTAGACTTTAACCGTTAAAGCAACGATTTAACAAAGACTTGTCTGCTTTTACTTCCCCATTTTTTTTGGATTTTTTAGTTAGCTTGGAGGCGCAAATGAAACATTTCGATTTTATACAGCATATTTGCGCGTCGTTTGAGCCGTGTACTGACATGGTGACTGATATGTCACTCACATCAGCCATAGCCGATCGAAACACCCAAGATAAACCTAACTAATAGATCCGTACCCTTATTTGGCTGCGGAAAAATAGCAGCTAAGTGAGAAGCCCTCATACTATCTAACACGCTATTTTTCCTCAGTTGATTCAACAACTGGAGAGTTATTATGCGTCACTCAGTATATTTAAAATTAGCAACAGTCCTTATCCGTGCCGATCTTCGTCGTGAAGAGCGGGAATGGCAGCGAAAAGTACGTCGTAGTTCACTAGACCTACCTTGGCACAACACTCATTTGCTAAGAGATATTGGCCTTGAAGCCGATGGTCGTCCAATTGGTTTCTCTGAGCCTGAAGTTGTCACCATTGAACGTCGCGTTCGTCATCTTCGTCGTGTTCTTAGCGCGCGAATACCGACGTAATCTTTCGGGGTTGATCGCACCTTTCAACCCCCTAAATCATTGACGGTGATAGTTAGGTGTCAAAAGTGAGCGCTTTTGAACTAGAACTGGACAAAAAAGAGAAGCATTGGCTTCTCTTTTTTGTTTTTTTAATCGAGAAAAATCAACGTGCCCTAGTAAAGAAATAGAGTTCTACTAAGCTATAGAGAGCAAGGGAGGCCGGTTATGCAAAAGCATCAGTTAGACATGTGGTTACATGGAGAGCACAAAGACTCTTATCAAACACCCAAAGTGTACGTTATTGGCTGTTCTGATATTTCAGAATATCTATTGGCGGTGGAGTACAAACATAAGCTAGAACCGGTAAAGCAAGACGGCGAGCCGCTTCACTTTGGATCCTTGGAGCAAGTGAAAGAGGAGTTACTCCGGCTCGGCTTTGAAAAGGCGTATCTTCGCTTACACAACGCCTATGATGAGTTTGGTAATGAGCCAAGCCAAAGCTACTGTGATATTGAACTGGCGCTCAAACCTCATTAAGAGGCGTTGGTAGCGAGATATTGATTCTAATTCCAGACTGTTTTTTAACGCACTGATAGTTTTGGCTATCGAGGCTCGATTAAACGCTCTATGCGTAATGTGTTGTCAGTAATTTATGGGTGAATTGAGTTCGCAGATAGAAACCACGTGGTTTAGTTTTGATAGGTTTTCCGCTTGCACCGTAAGCTTCCGTTAACACACGACTGTTAGCAGCCTTCGGACGTAAATGCAGTGCTTCACCGTGTCTTGCTGTTATCTGTTCAACATTGCCTAAAACGATCAACTCCATCAGTTCTTCCCAATCTCGCTTCAAGAGTTCGTCTTCAGCTTGGCTAGGTGTCCATAATAATGGGGATCCTACATGCCTCTCTGCTAGCGGGATCTCTCTTTCTCCCTCGACAGGGATCCACAACACCTTAGACAGCTTGTTTCGAACGTGGCTGGTTTCCCAAGTTATACCTTGCACACCCATCAAAGGAGCAACACACACAAAGGTGGTTTCGAGTGGCTTGCCAGAGTAGCTAATCGGAATGCTTTTTAGCTCGATACCGAGCTTGGCAAAATCTTGTTCTGGCTTACTGCCTGCAGGTGCACCCAAGTGCCATTCCAATAGCTGCCCAACCCAGCCTTTATCACGCTTAAGGTCGTTTGGCATCACCATCTCAGCTTCGTCAGCGAGCTCTTTAAAGGTCATTCCGGCGATGGCATACGCGCGCTCTAACAGCTCTTGTTGTGTTTGTGGTTCTGGTTTCATAATAAAAGGCATGATCAAAAAAATGATTTTATCAGAAGTTATCACCAAATGACGACTGGTTAAGAAATGATCTCCTTGCGAGAAAAGGGATCAAACTCAGGGTTATCCACAGGACATAAAGGTAATTAATTGAAATATTAATTTAGTGGATAAATAAACAGGGGTTTATGGTGGATAAAATGCTTGCCAAATGGGGTTCAAAATGAATCTTTCACTTAGTAGTGTGGATAAACATCGGAGTGGTTGATCTTTAACCATGTCAGGTTTCTGAAAGATCTTTTACATTTCTAATGTTTTTTAAAACTAGAATGTTATTTTAATTTACTGATTTATATAAT
>NZ_JBFRUJ010000012.1:0-92613 GCF_041474575.1 Vibrio sp. 10N.222.51.C5 | reverse complement strand
ACACCCTGGAGGGGTTCCCGAGTGGCCAAAGGGAGCAGACTGTAAATCTGCCGGCACTGCCTTCGATGGTTCGAATCCGTCTCCCTCCACCATATTCTCCTTAATTGGAAAATCGAAAAGCCAACTCATTGAGTTGGCTTTTTTCGTTTCTGAGCTTTATCTCTTACTAAACGTGTCTTCTAAAACAACCCTCAACTTCCTAAACACTAACCCGCTACTACAAATAACTAATCGAGCTAAATCATTCAAACATCAGTGATCCCATACTTCAGCATGACGCTCACAAACCAGATAAGCAGCGCAGCCTAAACAATTGCTCGATACATGTTCTTCGCATTCGTTCGCAATTATCTGTTTCTGCTGCAAAGTAACCTCAGGCTCCAATACGGGTTCAAAGAACTTTGTCATTACTCATTACATCCAAATAAAATCAGTTAGTTAGTCTCAGGTTAATCCAATCTTTAACTAAGATACATATCATTAGACGCAAAAAAGCCCCTGCTGATTTCTCAGCAGGGGCTTTCTATTATTTGGTGTTATTCCGAATAACTACATCCTATTGATGTTGAGTTAAATCCTGGAATTAACCTTGAATACCAACAATTAACCAAGGTGCATTGTTAGTTGTTAGGTCACGCTCTAGATGCCAGATATCAGTGATATCTTCTTCAACGCCATCCGCTGTGTCACGGTAACGACCGCTAAACTGAAGGCTTAGCTGTGCTTTGCTACCATCGTGGTCTGCGCGAACGATTTCAGCATCAACGTACATTACGTCTGTGTGCTGATCACCGTCTAGCTTATTACGCTCAGCTTTTAGGTCTTCAAATAGGCTTGGAGATACGTATTCTTCAATCGTGTTTAGCTCGTTGTGATTCCATGCACCTTGCAGTGTACGGTAGTGCTCACGAGAACCATTGATGAATGCCGCTTGATCAAAGCCCGGTGGGTAGTTATGTGGAACATCGCTTTGTGCACCAAAACCGAAACCACCAGCAGCGCCTTGTGATTGAGGTTGTGTTTGCTCGAAGTTATGAACATTTGGTTGTTGCTTAGGTTGTTCAAACTTGTTCTGACCCATGCCGCCGAATGCTGGCTGTTGGCCACGTGCATTCTGCTGATTCATTGAGCCCTGCTTCGCGCCCAACATTCCGCGTAGGAATTTAAACGCTAGGAAAGCAATCAGACCCATGATCAGAATATCCATGAACTGGATACCTTCAAATGCGCCACCAAAGAATGCAGCTAAAAGACCACCAGCAAGTAAACCACCTAGCAGACCGCCCATAAGGCCTTTCTTGCTAGAGTTAGCTGCTGTGTTCTTACCTGTTTGATCTTGGCGGATCGAATTCGTGTTTTGTTGTTTTGGTGCTGGAGCCGTTTTAAAGCTTTTGCCAAATGACTTACCACCACCAAACTTTTTCGCTTCCGCGATTGGCGTCACCGCGACTGTTACCAACAGGATCGCGACTAGTGAGAAAAATCGTTTCATTATTATCCTTTATAGGTTTTTTATCTTTCGACACCTTAATCATACTCGTTAACAAAGAACAATGAAATATTCACCGTGTTTACACATGTATCATAATATTGCGGCTATTAATTGATTACTAAACTAGCGAAGGGATTGACGGCACTCTGGGGCAGCATTAAAATATTGAACGATGTTCATTTAATAGAAAGTACCCATGGCAAGACGAAACGATCATACTCGCGAACAATTAGTGCAATTAACCTTAAAAACGGTGACCGACTTCTTAGAAGAGCACTCTTATCACGAGCTAAGTCTACGTAAAATCGCCAATATGATTGGTTACGTTCCAAGTACCTTAGTAAATGTATTTGGTAATTACAACCTACTGCTTTTGCATGTGGTCGCTCAAACATTAGATGAACTGGCGTCAGAATCCGCTGCAACTGTTGAACAATCGAGCAACCCTCAACAAGCTCTATTCAACCTTGCCTACTGCTACCACGATTTTGCACAGAGACACCCTCACCGTTGGCAGCTTATCTTTGAGCACAACATGAACGGTGAAAACCTTCCTGAATGGCAATCGAACCGCATCGATAGAATGACAGGCATGCTAGAACAGTTGCTAGTAGCGATTGCTCCTGAACATACGAAAAGCGAAGTCGTTAAAGCCAGCCGTGTATTATGGTCTGGAGTACACGGAATTACTCTACTTAGCGTTGATGATAAATTTTTCGCCTCTGAGCCTATTGATGGTAAAGAGCTGATCAATAACCTAGTCTCAAACTACTTAACCAACTGGTAATCATCCAAGGAAAGACAATGGACAACAGCAGCCAATCTTCGCTGTTAACGCAAAAAAGGTTCCTACCCTACTTTATTACCCAATTTCTAGGAGCCTTTAACGACAACATATTCAAAAATGTCCTGTTACTGTTTGTTGCTTTCGCAAGCGTAGACACGCTGCCTATTTCCAGCAATCTATTCATTAATTTGGCCGCTGGCCTTTTTATTCTGCCCTTCTTCCTATTTTCAGCTTTGGCTGGTGTACTGGCCGACAAATACGAAAAATCGTGGTTTATCCGTAAAGTTAAGCTCCTCGAAGTAGTGATCATGTCACTGGGTGCGATCGGATTCATCTACGAAAGCTACGGAATATTACTTCTGCTCCTGTTCCTTATGGGAACGCAGAGTGCTTTCTTTGGCCCGGTGAAATACGCCCTGCTTCCACAACAATTAGAAACAAAAGAACTGGTATCTGGTAACGCTCTCGTCGAGACAGGTACATTCTTAGCGATCCTGATTGGTACTCTCGGCGCAGGCATCATTGCATCTGAAGAAGGCGCGAAGCTCATTGCTGCGGTGTGTATTGTTTCGTTCGCCGTGCTTGGCTATGTATCAAGCTGGTTTATCCCACAAGCGCCAAGTAATGCACCAGACCTTAAAGTAAAGTGGCAACCTGTAAAACTGACCCGCGCGACACTGGCGATTGCAAAAAAAGATCGCCCGACCTTTCAAGCTCTGATGTCTATCAGCTGGTTCTGGTTCCTTGGTGCGGCTTACCTAACTCAGTTTCCCAACTTCACTAAACTGCATCTAAACAGCACTGAAAGCTCCGTCGCCTTTTTACTGGCACTATTCTCGGTAGGCATTGCAATCGGCTCTTTAGCTTGTGATAAGTTATCTAATCACCGAATTGAAATCGGCATCGTGCCAATGGGCAGCTTAGGTATCTCGATCTTCGGTCTTCTGATGGCGATATCCATCCCGGAGTCTTTGCCTGACTTTAGTTCTTTCCATCAATTCGTAACCTACTCAGAGCTGTGGCCACTGTTTGCTTACCTTCTGCTTCTGGGTATCTCTGGCGGTGTCTTTATTGTTCCTCTGTATTCACTGATGCAGTTACGTGCCAAGCCCGACGAGCGTGCCCAAGTGATTGCCGGGCTCAATATCTACAACTCACTGTTCATGGTGGGAAGTGCGGTATTAGGTATTGTTTGCCTTAGTGTTCTAGATCTTTCAATTCCGCAGCTGTTTATCTTGCTCGCAGTGGGCAACACTTTGGTGATGCTGTACCTGTTTTATCAGGTGCCTATCTACGCTTTCCGCTTCTTTACGTGGGTGGTCACTCACACCATGTACAGAGTTAAACATAAGAACTTACATCACCTGCCAGAAAAGGGCGGTGCGTTGATTGTCTGCAACCATGTGAGTTATATGGATGCACTGCTGCTGAGTGCGGTTTGCCCTCGCTTGATCCGTTTTGTGATGGAAGAGGATTACACCAAGTTGCCGCCAATTCGACGCTTCTTGAAAAGAGCTGGGGTGATTCCAATCTCCGCGACCAACCGCAACTCGATTCGAAACGCTTTCAAAGAAGTAGAGCGTGCCCTGCATGAAGGTCACATCGTGTGTATTTTCCCAGAAGGAAAGCTCACCTCTGATGGCGAAATGGCTGAGTTCATGCGTGGTATGGAGCTGATCATCAAACGTTCCCCTGTCCCAGTGATTCCTATGGCTCTTAAAGGATTATGGGGTAGCTACTTTAGTCGTTACAAAGGCCGTGCCTGCAAAGGGTTACCCACTCGCTTCTGGACTAAGCTAGAGATAGAAGCTGGCGAGCCGATTTCACCTAAACAAGCCTCTTGTGAAACGCTTCGACAGTCAGTCTCTGACCTTCGCGGATCATTACGCTAGTTAACCAGCCCTTTATTCATATCAGTTGAACAAGCGTTAAGTTTTCCTTAACGTTTGTTCAATTCATTTAGACTTACTTATCATTTTATTGAACGTATAGTGGTCTCATCACAATAACGCCACAACAAAACAAGACTCTAAATACAATGAACCTAAAAAAGTCCGTTCCATTTTATCTTGCTGCACTGTTTTGCTTAACGCCTTGGGTTAGCTCACCGACAGCCCTGGTTATCGGTTTCCTGCTTGCTAGTTTAGGATTAGTCCCTGAACACTTGGAAGTCGGCAAACTTACCAAAAAGCTACTGGCCTACTCTATTGTTGGCTTGGGTTTTGGTATTCAGTTTGAAAAAGCATTAGCAGTAACAGGCGATGGTATTGGGCTCATTGTAACGACGATTATCGGTACATTAGTCATTGGTTGGTTCTTGGCGAAACAAATGGGGCTAGACCGCACTACGGGCTATCTTATATCTTCTGGTACCGCGATTTGTGGTGGTAGCGCGATAGCAGCAGTGGCACCCGCGATCAAAGCAGACGATGAACAGATTGGCTTGGCATTAGCCACCGTATTCGTGTTGAACTCGGTTGCTCTATTCTTATTCCCGATGATTGGTCACGCGCTTGAGCTCAGCCAACAAACATTTGGTACTTGGGCAGCGATAGCGATTCACGATACGTCTTCTGTAGTAGGTGCAGCTTCAGCGTATGGCGAAGAAGCACTGACGACAGCGACAACATTGAAGCTCGCTCGCGCACTTTGGATCATCCCTATCGCTTTAATTAGTGCGATGATCTTCAAGAACGATCAAAAGAAGATTACGGTTCCCTACTTCATTTTCTTCTATTGCGCCGCTATCGCGGTGAGTGACTTACTGCCACAATTTGAGATGGTCTATCAAGGAATCTTTGATGTGTCTAAGCGAGCACTGGTCGTGTGTTTGTTCTTAATTGGCTGTGGTATTTCAGTTGAGAAGTTAAAAGCGGCAGGGCCGAAACCACTGATGTTTGGTATTACAATGTGGGTCATGATCTCAACGGGTTCATTGGCGTGGTTAACTCTCGCTTAGCCCGCATAGAAACGCTTTAGATGTTTGTTCGGTGAACTAGACACTCAAGTTAGCGAGCAACAAAACAAAAAGGCAAAGATCCAATGGGCTTTGCCTTTATCGTTTGTGGTAAGGGTATTCTTTGTTGTAACAATCACGAATCAAACAGGGGCTTATCACTCTTCTTGCTCTCTCTTTTCATTAAAACAAGTACCACAACCAACACAAATGCGGTGAGCTCAGCCAACGAACGAGTCAACCCTGACGAGATGATTGCTTGGCCTATCTGCAGTAAAACCGCAATGGTGAGGGCAATTTTCATAATAAGACCTTATTCTATAATCCGTTATTTATATGGCTTATTATGATGGATGGTTATAAAGATAATAAATTCTGTTTTGAACTATCTAATTGCTAAATTAACTAACCTAGCGCAACTGCCCTTCTAACCACTTAATAAAGGTTCTTACCTTAGGGCGTTTTTCCGTGCCTAGCGGGCAGATTAAGTCATACCCTTGGTCTGTATCCATGCTCGGATAAGGTGTTATCAGCTCACCAGTCTGAACATACTGCTTAACAAAATGATAGCGTCCCATCGCGACACCGATATTGCTGAGGGCACTTCTTACGCCCATATCCCGGTGGCTCACACAGTAAAATTGCTCAAACAAGTTCACATCTAAGCCGTGGTGTTTAATCCAACGCTGCCATACATCTGACCCTAGTGCATGAATGAAATTAATCCGGTGCAGCGATTCTAAGCCATCATCAAAGATGTCGTGTTCAGCCGCGTAACTCGGTGTACATACCGGAATATACTTTTCACCAAACAGGCGCTGTCGATGCATGTCTTTGAGATTTTCAGCACCATAGTAAATAGCGACATCGAGATGATTTTGATGAAAATCCTGCTCTTCTTGCGAGAAAATATTGAGATTAAACTTTGGGTATCGCTGTTTAAAATCAGCCAACCTCGGCAGTAACCAACTGTTGGCAAATGCAGGACTGGTACCGATATTGATCTGTCCATACAAGTCTGTGTTGGTAATGTCTTCGATCTCACCAAAAATAGAGCTTAACGACTTGGATAACGTTCGTTGAAAGCGCTGACCTTCTTCCGTTAGTTCCAGTTTACGAGTCCCTCGCACAAACAAGTTAAATCCGAGTTCACCTTCTAACACTTTGATTCGATGGCTAACGGCTCCCTGAGTCAAATGCAACTTTCTAGCCGCTAGCGTAAAGCTCATTTTCTCTGCAGCAACATTAAAAGTATGAAGATTTCTAAGTAAAGATTGATGGTTAGCCATACGAACTCATGCATTAAAAATTTTAATTCATACTACTACCCGTTTCGTTTGTTTGCATCAAGAAATAAGTTTTTAATAACCGCAGTTACTTAAAATCCTGCCTCGATCAATATTTGACTCCATACGTTGACGAGCAGAAACATTAAAAAAATTAATTACAAACTTAGGGGCACATATGAATATACTCGGGTATATGCAAAAAGTAGGTAAGGCATTGATGGTTCCCGTAGCCACACTGCCAGCTGCAGCAATCCTTATGGGGATCGGCTATTGGTTGGATCCTGTTGGTTGGGGTTCTGAAAGTATCTTAGCCGCATTCTTGATCAAATCTGGTGGCGCGATCATCGACAACATGGCGGTTCTATTCGCGGTGGGTGTCGCATTTGGTTTGAGCCGTGATAAGAATGGTTCTGCGGCACTGTCTGGCTTTGTGATGTTCCTCGTCGTCACCACGCTACTTGCTCCGGGCTCTGTTGCTCAGTTAATGGATGTTGAACTCAGTGAAGTGCCTGCGGCATTTGGCAAAATCAGCAACCAATTCGTAGGTATCATTGTGGGTATCATCTCTGCTGAGATCTACAACCGCTACTCAACGGTTGAACTTCCTCAAGCTCTAGCGTTCTTCAGCGGTAAGCGTTTGGTTCCTATCCTGACCTCAATCGCAGGTATGGCTCTCTCTTTTGCTCTACTTTACATCTGGCCAGCTGTTTACGACGCTCTGATCGTTCTGGGTATTAAACTAGAAAGCATGGGTGCGGTGGGTGCTGGTCTGTTTGGTTTCTTCAACCGTTTGTTCCTATCAGTAGGTATGCACCACGCTCTTTACCCTGTGTTCTGGTTCGACGTTGTTGGTATTAACGACATTCCAAACTTCTTAGGCGGCGCGCAATCTATCGCTAACGGTACGGGTATTCCAGGTAAAACTGGCATGTACCAAGCGGGCTTCTTCCCTATCATGATGTTTGGCCTACCAGCAGCAGCATTGGCGATGTATCACTGTTCTGATGCGAAAAACAAAAACCAAGTATTCGCAATCATGCTTGCGGCAGCTATGGCTTCATTCTTCACGGGTATCACAGAGCCACTAGAATTCAGCTTCATGTTCCTAGCACCCGTGTTGTTCCTACTGCACGCAGTATTAACAGGCCTATCGCTTTACATTGCAGCAAGCATGGAATGGATGGCAGGCTTCGGCTTCTCTGCTGGTTTCGTTGACCTAGTACTATCAAGCCAAAACCCACTCGCGGTTAACTGGTACATGCTACTGGTTCAAGGTGTGGTGTTCTTCGCGCTTTACTACGGTATTTTCCGCTTCGCTATCATCAAGTTCAACCTACGTACTCCAGGTCGTGGTGAAGAGATGGAAGCAGAAAAAGAAACTGAAACGCCAGAAGCATTGGCTAACCTAACCAACAGCTACATTGAAGCGGTTGGCGGTGCAGACAACATTCTAGAAGTCGATAACTGTATTACTCGTCTACGCTTAACTGTGAAAGACTCAGGTGCAGCAGACAGCGAGAAACTGAAGAAACTCGGTGCGGCAGGTGTGGTACCGGTTGGGAAAGGTGGTCTACAAGTTATCATTGGTCTAGGTAAGGTAGATAAAGTCGCTGAACAAATGAAGAAGGCACTCGCTTAACGCCAAATCTTGAATGACACGATAAATAATTAGAATTTGTGACGGCTTCACCACCGTCACAACCCCCTGAAGCGCAATTACGACTAGTCACCGTGTATTGCGCTTCATTTTATTGCTCTTCGCTCTATTTAGAACGGGTCTGCTGTAACCACTGCGCCAATCCAGCGCGCGAAACCTTAATACCATGTTGTTCCTGCTGAGGCATTCGATAATACTCAATAGGAAATTTGAACCGTTCAAGACGACCAGTTAACTGCTCGATAAACCACTCTTTGGTTGGCAACTCAGCACAATCGACAATCGCTGCAGGTCGAAATCCGAACTCATCATCTTCAATGGGAACAATAAAAGCCTGATTAACCTCAGACAATTGATTGAGTACTCGCTCAATTTCTTCGCAATGAATGTTCTCACCACCAGAAATAAACTGGTTGTCGGCACGGCCAATAATCAACACTTGTTCGCCAAGCCACTCACCAAGATCTTTGCTATCAAACCAACCGCTCTTATCAACTAATGGCGTTAAGTTACCTTGATAGTAATACCCGGACGCGAGCGTCTCGCCACCAATAAAGATACGTTGTTCTTCAATTTTTAGCTGGCGATGGTTAAGGACAAAACCGGCGGTGCTGTCGGCATCAACGGGCTTCGCAGTCACGGTTGAAGCCGCTTCAGTCATGCCGTATCCAAGCCATGTTTCGATGCCCATTTGTTGAGCTTCGAGCCCAAGTGCTTCTGGTATATGACTACCACCCAAAAGTACATGCGTTAAAGTAAGTGCTTGCTTACTCTTTAACAATCGATGTAGTTGAGTAGCGACCAATGAAGCATGACTGCATTCTTCTATATCGGTTTCAAGCTGACCTGTGCCTATTTTGATGCAACCACCAGCCGCCAACCAACGATGAACTATCGCCAGCCCCGACACATGGTACATAGGTAAACTCAGTAACCACGTGTCACCTTGTTGATAACGAAACACCTCAAGCAGCCCTGACGCAGAGCATAGGTGCTGCTCAAGTGTATGAGCGACCGCTTTTGGGTTTCCGGTAGAACCTGAAGTGAATACGATGCTCGCTAGATTTTGCGGATTGAAATTGGATTCTTGAGGTGTCGTTATCTGCTCATCATCACCATCAAACTTCAGTTCACTTAGGCAAGGCAAGGTCACCAACTGAGTATTCAAATCGGCAGTCTCTGATTGCTCTATTCCGCTATTGCCCAAGAGCCAAAGGTAGCTCTGTTGATCTGCTTGATATAAGGAATCGAGCTTTTGCTTCAGGCGTAAACTAGGCTGAGGCATCGTAAACGCACAAACCACACCCAAATTGAGTGCGGCAAGATAAACAGGGATCACTTCAGCTTGATTCTTACCAACAATCGTCAGTACATCACCTTCAGATAGGCCTTGATGAGATAGCTGTTGTTGGTACTCACTAACCAACACAAACACTTGCTGCCAAGTATAAGTGCGGTGAGTGGTCACTAACGCTGGTTGAAGTGGGTTTTGCTGCGCCCACTTTACCCAGAGCGGGGGATGATTAGATTGTGGGCGCATCATATGATAACCAAAAATAGATTAAGAACTTGTTAAGCTAACTAAATAGCCATTCAAATAGCTCGGTCTAAGAAGACCAAATCAATTGTTGCTTTTCAAGCGTAGAGACAGGCAACTGACAGCCCGGCCAAGAAACCTCTAGCTGCTGCTTGAACAAGCCAATCGTATCCAACCCCGGCACTTCATTTGGCAAATATTGCTGCGCCAGACGAGCAATCTGAGTCAGACCTAGGCTCGACTCAATGCTTGAGCTCAATACAGGTTTCATTCCAAGCTTCTGTGCTCGCTCAATGATTGCCACGCAACGCTCGACAGAACCAATAAGAGTTGGCTTGATCACGACTGCTTTAACACCAGTAAGGTCGCTAAGATCAAATTCCGGGCTGCGCACCGCTTCTTGCAGTGTCTCGTCCCACGCAATCGCCACACCATGGTCAATGGCAAAGGCCAAACTGTCTTCTGGCTTTTGGCAAGGCTCTTCGATAAAGCTTATACGCTGGCGCATTGACGGCGAAATGTATTTAATGAATTGCTTCGCTTTCTCTGGCTTCCACGCACGGTTGGCATCAAGTCTTAGAATCAAATCAGGGATCGACTCAAGGAATAAGCTAACCAACATGCCATCGCGAATCGCTTCGTAGAGGCCGACTTTCACTTTCGCGACCTTCTCGCCTACCATCTCATTCAATACAGGAATCAGTTCATCTGGATCGCCTGTACACAAAGGCGCCGCTTGGTAGTTACCTTCAGCGTTGAGTTCGCCTCGTAATTCCATCATCGCCATCGAAAAACCGAAGGCAACAGAAGGATATAACTCATCAAAAGGCGTTTGAGGGTTATTGTGGCTCCAAAGCTCTAATTCGTGTTGCAGCTGAATGCCAGCTTGTTCGGCATCTTCTTGGCTAAAACCTGGCAAAGGCGCAACTTCGCCAAAACCAGTTTTACCATCACACTCAAGTTGGATGATATAGCCAACGCGTTCGTTCAACTTATTGTCACGAAGAATCACACCACTATCCATAGGTAATTGATAACGGTAGAGTTTAGCGTGACGTTTAGAATTCACTGAGTTCATAAAGTTTCCTAAAAAACGGGGAACATCAAAACAAAACGAGCCGCTATTAGCGACTCATTTTAAAGAAGATAAAGACTATGGGTTACGCGGAAATTTGTCGAAATCAGGTCGACGCTTCTCGTTAAATGCGTTTCGGCCTTCTTGACCTTCTTCTGTCATGTAGAACATCATGGTTGCGTTACCCGCCAACTCTTGAAGACCAGCTTGGCCGTCACAGTCTGCGTTTAGTGCGGCTTTCAAGCAACGCAGCGCCATTGGGCTGTGTTGAAGAACCTCACGACACCAACGAACCGTTTCTTTTTCTAGGTCAGCAACAGGCACGACTGTGTTTACTAGACCCATGTCCAATGCTTCTTGAGCATCGTAGAAACGACACAAGAACCAGATTTCACGTGCTTTCTTTTGGCCAACGATACGAGCCATGTAAGAAGCACCCCAACCGCCATCGAATGAACCTACTTTAGGGCCGGTCTGACCAAACTGAGCGTTTTCAGCTGCAATGGTAAGGTCTGCCATCATGTGAAGTACATGACCGCCACCGACTGCCCAACCCGATACCGCTGCGATAACCGGTTTTGGACAAGTTCGAATTTGACGTTGGAAATCAAGCACGTTCAGGTGATGTGTACCTGAATCATCTTGATAACCGCCGTAGTCACCACGGATACTTTGGTCACCACCAGAACAGAACGCCTTCTCACCAAGACCCGTCAAAATGATTACGCCAACCTTCTCGTCATAACGAGCATCAGCCAGTGCATTGATCATCTCTTTTACGGTTTGTGGACGGAACGCATTGTGGACTTGAGGACGAGCAATCGTGATTTTCGCAATACCGTCGTCAGACTTGTGGTACTGAATATCTTCAAATTGACTGCTTTCATCGCGCCAGTTAACTGCTGCGTAAAGTTCTTCTTCTGTGATGCCTACTGTTTTAGCCATGGTGATTCCCATTGTTCTATTAGAGACCACGACTAACGAATAGTCGTGACGGTGTTGCTCTGCTTTTGATAGTGCTTGATACGAGAGAACCGCTCAGTCAGTTTAACGACGACTGGCGATACATTGGATGATCAGGTTAGAAAACAACTCTGGTTGCTCGAAATGAACATTATGACCAGCGTAATCCACCTGACTATATTCAAAGCCACTATTCTCAGCTAGCTCCATGAATTTACGGTCTTTTTCTCCACACACATAATGCAATAAGTGCTCATGAGATTTCAATGTGGCACGTAAATCCGGTTGCTTAGCTAACGAAGTAGATAACAACATATTTGCTACGGATACTCCAAGGTTACCACTACGCTTTATGACCAAAGTTTGTCTTTGCTCATGATTTAGTGAAGAAAAGACGCTTTGTTGATACCAATCGTCTAAAACATCTTCAATCGACTGCTGTGCAAAGCGAACAGCCCACTGCGTATCATGTACTAACCTTTGTGCTCTTTCTTCATCACATTCCAAACCAAAGTTGCCACCTTCAATGATGACTTTCTCTAGGTTAAGCGTCTCGAAGCAAGGGCTTGTCACCCCATACATAGCGAGTCTGCCGCCCATAGAATATCCGATCACCACGATAGGGTAATCAGCAGGAAGATCGTTGAGCGCCAGTTGAGATGTGATGCACTGGACAATTTTCTTGCAGCAATGATCAAACCCTACCGGATCGATAAAGCGACTTTGTCCGTGTCCGGGTAAATCTATGCAAAGGAGAGGAAAACCCTCTAGGAATGGATGACATGCACTCCAATCATCCCCGCTCCCGAGTAAACCATGTAAGAAAACAAGCAAAGGTTTGTCAGAAGAATCTTGTACAGCTGGGTAATAATCGGAGTAAAGCATGTAAAGTCCTTAGGCTAATGCCTCGGTGAGCATTGAACTGAATTGTTTCAGCAAAGTAGACGCTTGTTCGGGAGGCGTCTTAACTTCCACGAGCAAGGTACCCTGACCCTGTTCGAAATGTTGTTCGATAATGGTTTGATAGCAATTCAAGGTTTCTGGCGCAGCGTATCCCAACTGGAATTGCGCAGCAGCGTGTTCAAAACTGAAACCATGAGGCATTTGATAAAGTGACTGTTTCTGCTGCTCTGGCACCGGCAATAAATCAAAGATCGCACCACCATCATTGTTGGTCACAACAATAACCATCGGCGTTAAATTATGAGTCAGCAGAGCCAGTGAGTTGATATCGTAAAGCAAAGAAGTATCGCCAATCAACATCAATAAAGGATTCTGGTTAGCTTTCACCACGCCCGCAGCCGTCGCCACCAAGCCATCAATGCCCGATGCACCACGATTGCTGTAAACTCGATTCGCAGATATTGACGACAACATATCCACCAGCCTTACCATCAAGCTGTTTCCCACAAACAACTCTCTGTCTTTAAGTCTAGACGACAAGTCAACCGCAACACTCAACTCTGTCAGTTGGTCATTATTGGATATTTGTGCGAGTGCGAGTTGCTGAACGGTATTTGCGACCTCGATTAAAGGCGTCGCCCAACCAGAGTGTTTGCCTAACAATGTTGGCAGATGTTGATCGGTTATCCATGACTCAATATTGGCAACAATATGAGTTTGAGGTAGATGATCTTGATTTATACGGTGCGCATCAGGTGAAACCACTACATATTGCGTGGAATCGAACGAAGCCGCTTGTGACTTAATCCATTGGTTTAGTCGTTTAGATACGATGCGCTCACCAAACTGGATAATAAAATCACACTGACTAAGCTGTGCTTTGGCTGCGTCACTTTGTATCCATAAATCATAGTGTTTCCAGTCACTACTGACACCCGATTGAGGGTCACAGAATACTGGCCAGCCCAAAGCTGTCGCAAACTGCTTGGCTTTAATTGCGGCTTCATTCTCGATAGAACCAATAATCACTGCGCCTTTACGAGCGACATAATCACTTGCTGAGACAGGCTGAGCGATTAAATGACTGGGCAAATAAGTGTTCGAGTAAAGGCAGGTTGAAGCTCTCCAAGCTGCCACGCTCTTTGTATAATCCGCATACATCTCGGCGCTATTAGCGGAATAAAGCGGTTCTGGGAACGGACAGTTGATATGAATAGCCCCACCGACGCTGCGCTGTTTCGCCAGTGCGTTATCAACCGACGTCAAAAGCCAATTCAAAGAAACTTGTGTCGTTGGACTTGGAAGGTTTAGTGCCGTTTCAACGTGAGACGAAAAGATACCCTGCTGCTGAATCGCTTGATTGGCACCACAGTCGACCAAGTCGATGGGCCTATCAGAGGTTAGCAAGATCAGCTTCTCTCGGGTCAGCTCAGATTCAGCCGTCGCAGGAAGCAAATTCGCCACAGCGGTTCCTGATGTCACAATCACCGCAACCGGTTTGTTGCTAGCCTTTGCTAAGCCTAAAGCTAAAAACCCAAGACCACGCTCATCAAAGTGCGTGTGTAAGGTTAACTTGGAGTTGGCTTCAGCTTCGAGAGTTAGCGGCGTTGAGCGAGAGCCCGGAGCAACACAAACATGTTCAACGCCATTGCGTGCAAGCTCTTCAAGTAACGTGTGACACCAAACTCTATTTAATACGGCTTGGTCGTGATTCATGACGCGACACCCAATGGAGGGTGATCTGAAATTAAGCTAAGCAGAGTAGACATCTTCTTGTTCAGCTCTTGCCATTCATGTTCGGCAACCGATCCCGGCACGATCCCCGCGCCAGCAAACAGTTGTACTTGATCGTTTACAATCAAGGCGCTTCGAATCGCCACGCAGAATTCCGCTCGCTGATGACTGATATAGCCTACAGAGCCTGCATACCAACCTCGTGCAAACGGTTCGTGTTCAAGAATGAAATCCATCGCCTCTTTACGAGGTAAACCCGCCACCGCAGCAGTTGGCTGTAAGGCAGCAAGCAACTGCACACCATTAACGCCATTGTTGAGCTGAGCATGGATATTGCGCTTCAAATGCTGCACCTTACGCAAGCGCACTAGACGCGCATCCTTTTCAACATGGACCGTTTGAGAATGAGGAGTGAGACGCTCAATGATGTCGTCGACCACATACTGGTTCTCATTGAGGTTTTTGCTGTCTTGAGAAAGCCAGTTGGCCAGTTCCATATCCTCAGTAGCGTTCTCTCCGCGACCAATGGTTCCAGCAAGCGCCTCGGTATCAAGCTCCGTACCATGTCGGCTATATAAGCGCTCTGGTGTCGAGCCAATGAAACTGTGTTTAGAATCCAGCACCAACATAAAGTGGAAACTGTGGTGATTTTGCAGATAGCTGGCTTTAAGTAATTGAGCTGCGCAGATAGGCGCATCGAGTTGCAGTGTGGTTTTACGTGCTAAAACGACTTTTTTGTACTCTTCATCGCTAATGCCTTGCAGCACTTTATCGACAAGGTTGCCCCACTGCTCTCTTTCTGGAACGTGATTGATCTGTTCAATATGGGCAGACAAAGGCGCCAATATCGCGGCTTCTACAGAAAGCTTATTCAAAGCATTAATAGAAGAAACGCGATCAGGGGACAAATTAACCGCCAGCGACCAAGTATTGTCAAAGCGGATCAATTCAACCTGAGGAAGGAAGAAAAACGACTCCATGCAGCGACGGTTCTTTGCGGTGTGCCCATCAAACGAGCGTCCACCCCAGATTCGTTGGTCTTCACCAAGAATAGCGTACGCGGGTGCAGGATCTGAAAACGTATGTAACTGTCCGAGCGCAACAACCTCTTCACGAGTGTCGCGTGACTGCCAGTAGAACTTTGGAAAGAGCGGTTGAGCATGAAGCCATTCTATAAATGCAAACGATGGTTTTTGCGTTAGAACTTCAACACAACGAACTTCGCTTGCTTGGGCATTTTGTACTCGCTCAATCAAAGCGGAGATAGTTTGCTGGAAATGTGACAAATCGACCTCGTTCACATCTAAATTATTATTATATTAGTTTGATACTTTATGGGCAGTACCCACTTAGATCAAGAATGTACTATATCTTTTCAACATTCCTGTGATTTTAAGCGATCCCGCCCCTTTATTCATCTTAGCCAATAACCAAGAAAGCGATTAATTAAAATTTAGAAAAGAGTGACAACAAAAAGGCTAAACGTGACACTGAAATGCGACATTCATCAGATTTTTATTCTATCAAACGCCATTTTGCGGTACTTTAATAAAGTATTTAAATTAATTTCAGGAAATCGGCAATGCAAAATATCGGGATGTCGTCAAAACTCAACAGCGTATGCTACGAAATCAGGGGACCTGTACTAAAACATGCTAAGCGCATGGAAGAAGAAGGGCATAAAATACTGAAGCTTAATATTGGTAACCCCGCCCCATTTGGTTTTGACGCCCCTGATGAAATCCTTGTTGACGTAATCCGTAACCTACCGACATCTCAAGGTTACTGCGACTCAAAAGGCATCTATTCAGCCCGCAAAGCGGTTGTTCAGCACTACCAGAAAAAAGGCCTACGTAACCTTGATGTAGAAGACGTTTACATTGGTAACGGCGCATCAGAGCTTATCGTTATGTCTATGCAAGCGCTACTGGATAATGGTGATGAAATCTTAGTTCCCGCTCCGGATTACCCACTATGGACAGCGTCTGTTGCGCTTTCTGGTGGTACACCGGTTCACTACATGTGTGATGAAGATGCTGATTGGTATCCAGATTTAGACGACATGCGCGCGAAGATCTCACCAAAGACGCGCGGCATCGTTCTTATCAACCCGAACAACCCAACAGGCGCGGTATACAGCCGTGATTTCCTACTGCAAGTGGTTGAGATTGCTCGTGAGCACGGTTTGATCATCTTCGCCGATGAAATCTACGACAAAGTACTTTACGACGGTGCGGTACACACTTCAGTGGCAACGCTTGCTGAAGACGTATTAATGGTCACGTTCAACGGCCTATCTAAAGCTTACCGTGTATGTGGTTTCCGTGGTGGTTGGATGTTCTTAACAGGCCCTAAACACCTAGCGAAAGGCTACGTTGAAGGACTAGAAATGCTGGCCTCAATGCGTTTGTGTGCCAACGTTCCGATGCAACACGCTATCCAAACCGCACTCGGTGGCTATCAGAGTATCAATGAGCTGATTCTTCCAGGCGGTCGACTGCTTGAACAGCGTGACCGTGCATGGGAACTGATCAACAAGATCCCTGGCGTTTCTTGTGTGAAACCGAAAGGTGCAATGTACCTGTTCCCTAAAATCGACACCAACATGTACAACATCAAAGACGATCAGAAGTTTGTACTCGACTTCCTTAAGCAAGAGAAGGTGCTATTGGTTCAAGGTACGGGCTTCAATTGGCCGAAACCGGATCACTTCCGTATCGTGACTCTGCCGCACATCGAAGATCTAGAAATCGCAATTGGTCGTTTAGAGCGCTTCTTACAGACTTACAGCCAAGACGACCTCATCGAAGGTTAATGAGCACAAAGAAAGATGGCTACAATTTGCTGTTTTAAAAGACTTTAACTTGTATTCATTCACTTCTATGCTTAAAAGGCTCCTGTTTAGGAGCCTTTTTTGTATCCGCTGTCTCGTATCCCTGTGCAAACACAAGATACGAGTGGAGTATTGTTTATACCAATCACAGTAAGTAAGTGTTCAGAAATAGCGTAGGGAAAAAGCTTGAGAACAAGGCAGCTATTTTCGACAAGCAGCTTCGATAAGTAGTTATTCTACAATCAAAAATTCTAACATAGTTATCGAGTTTTTTAACAAGCTAGGATGACCAGTTATTTACTACGATTGGTACTATAAGGACATTTATGAAACAGAGCCATTTCTTTGCCCATCTCGCACGCATGAAGCTAATTCAACGCTGGCCTCTGATGCGTTCGGTATCAAGCGAGAACATTTCAGAACATAGCCTACAGGTTGCTTTCGTGGCACACGCCTTGGCACTGATCAAAAACAAGAAGTTTGATGGTCAGCTTAACCCCGAGCACATTGCTCTGCTTGGCATGTACCACGACACCAGTGAGGTACTGACTGGAGATTTGCCAACGCCTGTTAAATACTACAACCCGGATATTGCACAAGAGTATAAGAAGATAGAAGCCGCGGCAGAACAAAGACTGCTTTCGATGTTGCCAGAAGAGTTCAGAGACGACTTCGCCCCCTTCTTAATATCTGGTACTGCGAGTAAAGAAGAGCAAAGCATCGTCAAGCAGGCAGATACTATCTGTGCGTACCTGAAATGCTTGGAAGAGCTCAGTGCGGGCAATCATGAATACGAGCAAGCCAAGCGCCGATTGGAAGAGACACTCGAACAACGCAAAAGCCCAGAAATGGACTACTTTCTCACCACATTCGCACCGAGCTTTGAATTATCACTAGACGAGATAAGCTAGCTGGGTATAAGTTGTTTTTAATTAGCTAAATAAAATCAATTTGATAGGTGCTATTTTGAATTCTCAACTCGAACCACCCTTTGTACTCGAACAAGAATGGCAGCATCGAAATGACGATGAACATAAAATAAGACGGGATGACCACCGCAGCCCGTATCAGCGTGACCGTGCGCGCGTGCTTCACTCTGCTGCTTTCCGTCGCTTACAAGCGAAAACCCAGATCCATGGCACCACGGTCAACGACTTTCACCGAACGCGCCTTACCCACTCTCTTGAGGCCGCTCAGCTTGGCACCGGTATCGTCGCTCAACTGAAGAAAAAGCAGCCCGAATTTCGAGACCTATTACCCTCAGACAGTTTGATTGATTCACTGTGTTTGGCTCACGACATCGGTCATCCACCCTATGGACATGGCGGCGAAGTCGCACTCAACTACATGATGCGCGACCACGGCGGCTTTGAGGGCAACGCTCAAACGTTTCGCATAGTCACACAGCTAGAACCTTACACTGAACATCACGGGATGAACCTATCTAGACGCACTTTGTTAGGTCTAATTAAGTACCCTTCTCTGCTGAGTGAGGTTCAAGCTAAATTGCAGTCTGAACCCGTTAAGCATCAACGACAACTCCGAGCTAAAGATTGGATGCCAGCAAAAGGCATCTACGATCATGATGAAGAGTTGTTTAACTGGGTGCTTGAACCGCTTTCAAGCAGCGACCAACAGCTCCTAAAACAGAAAAGAAAAACGCATACCGAGCCACTTGAGCACAACAAGACCAAATATAAGTCACTGGATTGTTCGATCATGGAACTTGCTGACGACATCGCGTATGGCGTGCACGATTTAGAAGATGCGATTGTGCTTGGCTCTGTGACCAAAGCTCAGTGGGTCGAGTCGGCTTACCCTCAACTGAAAGAGATGGCCGACCCATGGATTTGTGAACACCTAGATTCAATTACAGAGATGCTTTTCTCTGGTGAACAGTATCGTCGAAAGGATGCGATTGGTGGGATAGTCAACGCACTGTTGACCAGTATCTCGATTAAGCGAGTGGAGGCTAACTTTGAGAATGTACTGTTGGCTTACAATGCGGTGCTCGAGCCGAGCATGGACGGCACACTCGATAAGCTGAAACACTTTGTCAGCGAGTTCGTTATTCAAGTGCCACAGGTTCAGGTCATCGAATACAAAGGTCAACAGATCATCATGGATATGTTTGAAGCATTCAGCGCAGATCCTGAACGCTTGCTGCCACTGCCCATCAAGAAGCAATGGCTACAACATCAAGATGAGTCTCGAAAAATGCGCGTGATAGCCGATTACATTTCATCGATGACTGATGATCTTGCGCAGAAAATGCATCAGCAACTGTTCTCAGCTCATACCGAGTTTTAATTCCTGACTCACTTTACTAAAACGGCTTAATCTAAGTAGTTTTTCTCAAACACGCCCGGCGGCATTTGATTGATTTGAAACTGAATCATTTGGTCAAATGCCGTTAGCAAAGGGCTAAAGTCGCCATCACGCTCTAACAAGCTAAGTAAATGATAGCCAGCTTCAACGGTTGAAAGGCTATTTTCACTGGGTGCTTTGCGAATTCGGTAATTACCCTTGAGATCTTTCGGTAAATGAACCGTGTTCAACGCATGCAAGTTACTCGATACTTGCCACATCTTGAATGCTTTCTTCCACGTGCCATCCAATAAAATCACACGCAGCTTCTTATTGGGAGATGTCGCCGACTCAACTGAAACAGAGTTTTCGCTTGGGTATAAAATCACATGTTGATACTGTTCATCGCACAACAATGCGTTGAGTTGTTCGTTGTCTGAAAAGTCTTCGCCAACAAACGTCACGCTGTTATTAAGAGATAACGAGAGAATACGCGCTGTTCCCATCGGACGATGCTCTTCTGATGGGTGCTGAAGAATGATAAGCTCAACATTCGATTCGAGTGGTGTAACCCACTGACAAATACAAGCTTTCAAAGCCTTGCTGCATTGGGGGCAATAACGAGACATGGATTTAATGTGTACCCTGTTTTAATTTTCATTTCACTTTTATGCGTCTTATTCCAATTTGAGCCAATACAAGCTTGGGTCGTTTGGGATAGCAATGCGATTGCCGATGGGCAATGGTGGCGAATCCTAACAGGAAACTTTTCACATACCAACTACTCGCATCTTCTGATGAATCTAGCAGGCTTGTGGATCATCAGCTACCTGTTTCAACCGAGTAAAAAACAGCTTGTTGTTGCTTTGCTTGTGATCAGTTTAGTGACTGGCGTCGCTCTGTTGTTTTCAAGTATTCAGATCTACGTTGGCCTATCGGGCACTTTGCATGGGTTGTTTGGCTTATTCGCGCTCAGAGAGGCTTTAAACGGCAGGAAGTCTAGTTGGCTGTTAGTATTCGGATTAGTCGCTAAAATCGCTTGGGAGCAGCTTATTGGCCCTTCTAGCACGACTGGTGAACTGATTAATGCTCGTATCGCGATTGAAGCCCACCTAGCAGGTGCATTGGCCGGAGGCTTCATATCTATCGCTTCATTTCTAACAAGTAGAAAAACGGGTCAAAGTTGAATTCTTTCGCGGTTCTTTTCAACCGTCGCTTCACCTATCCCTTTGACACTCACCAAATCATCAGCAGTAGTAAATGCCCCGTTCTGATCTCTGTAATCGACGATTTCTTTGGCTTTCTTGTCACCCACGCCAACCAATAGTGCTGAAAGTTCTTCTGCCGTCGCGGTATTGATGTTGACCGTAATCTCAATGCCTTCGTAAAGCTCAGCCTTGGTTGGGCTGTCTGCAAACACGGCAGGGCTTAAGAGCATCAGAAATGAAAGAATTAGTGTTGAATATATCGTGCGCATAAATAGTTCCTTTGTTCAAAAAACGTAACTTATGCATTTGCCGCGCTAGATAACACAATCACCAGATAAAAATAAAGCGGATCACCTAAGTGACCCGCTTCGTTATACATCTTATTTTCATCAGCTTGTTTGTTGGCTCACAAATCTGAATTAAAGCCTAACAATCACGTGTTGATTTCAGTAGTAAGCTCTAACTTGAGCTTGCTACTGAGGTAATCAAACGCTTACTGACCTTGACCCACTACGTAGTATTCAACGTCTGCGTTTTTACGAAGTACGTTTAATACGTTAGTCAGGTCTTGCTGGTTACCAACTCGCTCCAACTGTGCACCAATTTGAGTGCTGTAGGCTGGGTTGATCTCAGCCGTTACTTTAGAAAGCTCAACAACAACGATATTACCGTCTTGGTCTTTAGATTGACCGAACACAGCTTGACCTGCTTCTGGTTTCGCTAGAGCGAATACAGATGCCGCTAATGGCGAGTTACGGTCAATCGTTTCAAGTTCAGTGAACTCAAGGTTGTTGTCCGCTAGTACTGCTTCATTGCCTTGCTCAAGTTCGTTCACTAGAGAAACACCTAGCTCAACCGCTTGCTGCTCTGCTTGTACAGCAGACAGTGCAGCGACAACTTGATCTTTCACTTCAGCTAGAGGAAGAACTGTCTCATCACGAGTCTCTTCTACACGAACAACAATTACGTGCTCAGGTGCAACTTCGATAACTTCCGAGTTTAGACCGTCTTCTTTCACTTCAGGGCTCAAGATAGCTTGCATAACTGCAGGCGTCATCAGAACTTCTGGAGCGTCAACTTGAGAGATGAAATCTGTCGTTGTGATCTTCGCGTTGATAGCTTCTGCAGAATCATCTAGAGAATCTGGGAATTCAAACGCTACTTTTTCTAGCTCAGTTTGTTGCTCGTAGAACTGATCAACTGCGTGTTGGTCTAGAAGCTCTGTCTTAATCTCTGCCGCTACTTCAGTGTAAGGCTGAGCTTGAGACGCTTTTAGTTCGTCTAGCTTGATGATGTGGTAGCCGAAATCAGATTTAACTAGGCCAGTAGTATCGCCAATATTCTCAAGAGCGAAAGCCGCGTCTTCGAATGCAGGGTCCATAACATCGCGCTCAATCCAACCTAGGTCACCGCCAACGTCTGCACTACCGAAGTCGTCAGATTTCTCTTCCGCTAGCGTAGCAAAATCAGCGCCTGAATTTAGCTCGTCTAGGATTGCCTGAGCTTTCGCTTCGTCATCGCCTTGAACTAGGATGTGGCTAACTTTACGTTGCTCTTCCGTTGAGTACTTGTCTAGGTGCTCTTGGTAGTATTTCTGTGCTTCTTCATCGCTTACTTCAAGCTGAGACTTAAGCGCTTCAGCAGAAAGCTCAATGTAAGATACCTTAGCTTGCTCTGGACGAGTGTAAGCTGCTGGGTTCTCTTGGTAGTACTGTTCGATTTGCTCGTCAGTTAACTCGATGTCTTTTGCAAGGTCAGCAACAGACAGTGTCACTGTGCGAATGTCACGAGTTTGTGCGATAAGCTTGCTCTGAGTATCGATTTCGCCCTGAAGAACGAATTCACTGCCTTGAAGTGCAGTCACAAGCTGGTTGCGCATAAGGTCACGACGCATGTATTCAGCGAAGCTCTCTGCGCTGAAACCTGCACGACGTAGTGCCGATTGGTAAACTTCTTGGTCGAATTGACCCGCCGTTTGGAACTGAGGCATTTCTAGAATCATGGTGCGGATTTGAGAATCACTGATTCGTAGGCCTAGAGACTCAGCTTGCTGCTCAAGCAGTACGTCATTGATCATGCGATCAAGTACTGATTTACGGAAAGACTCTACGTAAGCAGGGTCTGCAAGCATTTGCGCGAAGTAATCGCCAAGTTGAGACTGCATACGATTACGTTCGTTTTGGTAAGCCTGTTCGAACTCACCACGAGCAATTTCTGTGTTGCCAACTTTAGCTGCTGCGTTGTTACCGCCACCGGTGATGTAGCTGCCTACACCTGCGAATACGAATGACAGGATAATCAACCCAAGGATAATTTTTACCGCGATGCTATTCACGCCTTCGCGTAATCGATCCATCATAATTTAAGTGCTCTCCGGATATGAAGCATTGGCTTCAAAATAAAAATCTATTCACGCGATATTATCAGAAAAAGAAATGCGCATCAGTAGGATGCGCATAATTTAAATAAGTTCAATGTGCTTTGTACACATACTGTTTAAGAATGAAACATCATTTTTCAAACAGTAAACGCATTTTACTGCCTTCCCCTCTTAAATGGAGGTTTCAGCAGTGAAAATTAGTTACATGCGTCTTTAAGTGCTTTACCCGCTTTGAAGCCAGGTACTTTAGCTTCTGCGATTTGGATCTCTTCACCAGTTTTTGGGTTACGACCTGTACGAGCAGCACGAGTACGAACACTGAAAGTACCAAAGCCAACAAGTGCAACTTGGTCACCAGATTGTAGCGTTGTGCCAACTGCTTCGATGAATGCGTCTAGAGCGCGGCCAGCTGAAGCTTTAGAGATGTCTGCGTTTTCTGCGATTGATTCTACTAGTTGTGTTTTATTCACTGTTTTTCCCCTATGTGTCATCTGTGACTACTTCTGATGACTGTACGTTCCATTTTGGTTTTAATTTAGCCGCAAGCCTTATTGCAAAAGGGCTGCCGCTTTGATCAATAACTTAGCGTCCAAAAAAAACGCTGACAAGCCTTTTCGGGCCTATCAGCGTAATTCTTTACTTATTTTTGCTATGCATCACTATTTTTTCACGTCAAACTCGACCCCTGACGGATCTCGTTCTAGCGCGACTTTGAGTACTTCATCAATCCACTGAACCGGGATCACCTTCAAGTCAGCGATTACGTTGTCTGGAATCTCTTCCAAATCACGCTCATTGTCTTTAGGGATCAGTACAGTTTTGATGCCGCCACGGTGTGCAGCAAGCAGTTTTTCTTTCAAGCCACCGATAGGTAAAACTTCACCACGAAGGGTAATTTCACCTGTCATACCGACCTCTGCTTTAACCGGGTTACCCGTCAAGCTAGAGACAAGTGCAGTACACATTGCGATACCCGCACTCGGGCCATCTTTCGGTGTAGCACCTTCTGGTACGTGAACGTGAATGTCACGTTTTTCGTAGAAATCTGAGTTGATACCCAGTTTTTCAGCACGAGAACGAACCACTGTCATTGCCGCTTGAATCGACTCTTTCATCACGTCGCCAAGTGAGCCAGTTTGCGTTAGCTTACCTTTGCCCGGCATTGCTTCGGTCTCGATAGTCAGTAGATCACCACCCACTTGAGTCCACGCTAGGCCTGTTACTTGACCGATACGGTTGCTTTCATCCGCTTTACCGAAGTCGTGGCGTTGAACACCTAAGTACTCTTTCAGGTTATCAATGTTAACCGTTACAGACTTAAGATCGCTGTCTAGCAAGATGTTCTTCACTGCTTTACGACAGATCTTTGAGATTTCACGCTCTAGGCTACGTACACCCGCTTCACGCGTGTAGTAACGAATGATGCCGATGATTGCAGAGTCTTCAATCTCAATTTCATGAGGCTTAAGACCGTTGCGTTGAACTTGCTTGTCCAGTAAATGGCTCTTAGCAATGTTCAGCTTCTCATCTTCTGTGTAACCAGATAGACGAATCACTTCCATACGGTCCAGTAGAGGCCCAGGAATGTCCATCGAGTTCGATGTTGCCACGAACATAACATCTGACAGATCGTAATCTACTTCTAGGTAGTGATCGTTAAATGCGTTGTTTTGTTCTGGATCTAGAACTTCTAGAAGTGCTGAAGATGGGTCGCCACGCATATCAGAAGACATCTTATCGATCTCATCTAATAGGAACAGTGGGTTCTTAACACCAACTTTAGACATCTTCTGGATCAGTTTACCCGGAAGTGAACCGATGTACGTACGACGGTGACCACGAATCTCAGCTTCATCACGAACGCCACCAAGTGCCATACGCGTGTACTTACGACCCGTTGCCGCAGCAATCGAACGACCTAGCGAGGTTTTACCTACACCAGGAGGACCAACAAGACAAAGGATTGGGCCTTTTAGCTTGTTGATACGGTTTTGTACTGCCAAGTATTCAAGAATACGTTCTTTAACACGCTCTAAGCCGTAGTGGTCTTCGTTTAAGATCTCTTCCGCTTTCGCTAGATTCTTTTTCACTTTTGAACGCTTAGCCCAAGGAACGCCCACCATCCAATCAATGTAGCTACGTACTACTGTTGCTTCAGCAGACATTGGCGACATCATTTTCAGTTTTTGCAGTTCTTGCTCGGTTTTTTCACGAGCTTCTTGAGGCATCTTAGAGTCTTCGATCTTCTTCTTCAGAGTCTCGAATTCATCAGGAGCGTCGTCCATCTCGCCAAGTTCTTTCTGAATCGCTTTCATTTGCTCATTCAGGTAGTACTCACGCTGAGATTTTTCCATTTGCTTCTTAACGCGGCCACGAATGCGTTTTTCAACTTGCAAGATGTCAATTTCTGACTCCATTTGGCCCATCAAGAATTCCAGACGTTCAGTCACATCTAAGATTTCTAGAACGTGCTGCTTGTCTACCAGTTTAAGTGGCATGTGTGCAGCAATCGTATCAGCAAGGCGAGCTGCCTCATCAATACCGTTCAGAGATGTTAGAACTTCTGGTGGAATCTTTTTGTTCAGCTTAATAAAGCCTTCGAATTGATTGATCGCGCTGCGAACAACCACTTCTTGTTCTTTTTCGTCAAGTTCTGAGGTTACAACGTATTCTGCGTCCGCTAAGAAAAACTCACTTTCTTTGAATTGGTGAATTTTTGCACGCTGCTGACCTTCGACAAGCACTTTAACAGTACCATCAGGGAGCTTTAGTAACTGAAGAATGGTAGCGACAGTTCCTACTTTAAATAGGTCGTCAATTGAAGGCTCATCAGTGTCCGCTTCTTTCTGCGCTACAAGTAGTACTTGTTTGTTAGCTTCCATTGCCGATTCAAGGCAAGTAATCGATTTTTCACGACCAACAAACAATGGAATAACCATGTGTGGGTAAACCACTACATCACGTAGAGGTAGCACGGGGATTTCGATACGCTCGGAACGTTCCAAGTTCATATATTTCTCTCTTCCGCTTTAACTTATAAAGCAGTATATGGGGCTTAAACGACTGGATTCAATGGAAGAATAAAAAAAAGGAGGTAATTGCTTACCTCCTTTTTCAATTTGAGTGACTTGTCTAAAAAAGACCTACTCTGCAACAGCTGCTTGGTTATCTGAGTTGCTGTAAATTAATAGTGGTTCTGACTCACCATTAATTACCGACTCATCAATCACAACCTTGCTTACATCAGTTGAAGATGGCAGTTCGTACATAGTTTCTAGTAGAACACCCTCCAAGATAGAACGTAGACCACGAGCACCTGTTTTACGGTTCATTGCTTTCTTAGCAATGGCACGTAAAGCATCTTCACGGAATTCTAGCTCTGTATCCTCAAGCTCAAATAATGCTGCGTACTGTTTTGTAAGTGCATTCTTTGGCTCACATAGGATTTGGATTAGCGCTTCTTCATCAAGCTCTGTCAGTGTTGTTGTCACAGGTAGACGACCAATGAATTCTGGAATCAGACCATATTTCACTAGATCTTCAGGTTCTACTTGAGTGAACAATTCACCGATAGTTTTGGTTTCATCTTTTGAACGCACTTCTGCGCCAAAGCCGATACCTGAACCTGTTTCTACACGCTGTTCAATCACTTTATCTAGGCCTGCAAACGCACCACCACAGATAAATAAGATCTTAGACGTGTCCACTTGCAAGAACTCTTGCTGTGGATGCTTACGACCACCTTGAGGTGGAACAGAAGCTACTGTACCTTCAACAAGTTTTAGTAGAGCTTGCTGTACACCTTCACCAGACACGTCACGCGTGATTGATGGGTTTTCAGCTTTACGAGAAATCTTGTCGATTTCATCGATGTAAACAATGCCGCGTTCCGCTTTCGCTACGTCGTAATCACATTTCTGAAGCAACTTCTGGATGATGTTTTCAACATCTTCGCCCACGTAACCCGCTTCGGTTAGTGTTGTTGCGTCTGCCATTGTGAAAGGAACGTCTAGGAAACGAGCCAATGTTTCAGCCAGTAGTGTTTTACCACTACCAGTAGGACCGATAAGAAGAATGTTACTCTTACCTAGCTCTACGCCTTCAGCTGTCGTATCACCATTACGTAAACGCTTGTAGTGGTTATAAACTGCAACTGCTAGCACTTTCTTCGCGTATTCTTGACCGATTACATAGTCGTCAAGATGCTCACGAATCTCACGCGGCGTTGGCAGCGATTCCGATTCTTTCTTAGGAAGAACATCTTTAATTTCTTCACGAATAATGTCGTTACAAAGATCGACACATTCATCACAAATGTAAACAGAAGGACCTGCGATTAACTTGCGAACTTCGTGTTGGCTTTTGCCACAGAAAGAGCAGTAAAGCAGTTTACCGCTACCACCCTCTTTGCTTTTATCTGTCATTCGCTAACCTCTTAGCCTTAACTCTCTATGCTTGAGTGTATATCAATTTGAATCACTTTGCGTTAAACAATTGCCCTGCAATTATTGACCGCGGTGATTAAGAACTGAATCCACCAAGCCGTATTCTACTGCTTGATCAGCAGACATGAAGTTATCACGATCTGTATCGCGCTCAACAACTTCTAGAGGCTGACCTGTGTGCTCTGCCAATAGTTTGTTTAGCTTTTGTTTGATCGTTAGGATCTCTTGCGCGTGAATTTGAATATCAGACGCTTGGCCTTGGAAACCGCCAAGTGGCTGGTGAATCATTACACGTGAGTTTGGAAGCACGTGACGCTTACCAGGAGTACCACCCGCTAGTAAGAATGCACCCATAGAGCAAGCTTGACCCATACATACTGTGCTCACGTTTGGCTTGATGAACTGCATTGTGTCGTAGATAGACATGCCTGCTGTTACGCTACCGCCAGGTGAGTTGATGTAAAGATAGATATCTTTGTCTGGGTTTTCTGATTCCAAGAAAAGCAGTTGAGCCACGACAAGATTTGCCATGTGGTCTTCCACTTGACCTGTTAAGAAAATGATACGTTCTTTTAATAGACGAGAATAAATATCGTAAGAACGTTCACCACGGGAAGTCTGTTCAACCACCATAGGAACTAGTGCGTCCATAATCGATGGCATTGTATTTTTTTCTTGGTAGCTCATATTCTTATGTCCCTAAAATAAATGGCCCGAATGATTAAATCATACGGACCATTGTTAGCAGAATTGTTGACCGTACGTCAACCTTCTACGTCAGATATTACTATATTAAGCAGGTTGCTGATTCATTAGCTCGTTGAAGCTAACTTCTTTATCAGAAACTTGAGCTTTAGCGATGATTGCATCAATAGCTTGCTCTTCTAGAGCAACGTTGCGCATGTTGTTCATCATTTGCTCGTTTTGCTCGTAGTAAGCAATAACTTCTGTTGGATCTTCGTATGCTGTAGCCATCTCTTCGATGATAGCTTTAACTTTCTCGTCGTCAGCTTTTAGCTCTTCAGTCTTGATTACTTCACCAAGTAGAAGACCTACAACTACGCGACGTTTAGCTTGCTCTTCGAACAGCTCACGTGGAAGTTGGTCAGCAGCTTCAGTGTTGCCACCGAAACGTTGAGCAGCTTGTTGACGTAGAACACCGATCTCTTGATCGATTAGAGCAGAAGGTACGTCGATGTTGTTTTCGTTAACTAGACCGTCGATAGCTTGCTCTTTGATGCGGTTCTTAACAGCTTGCTTAAGCTCACGCTCCATGTTCTTACGAACTTCAGCTTTAAGACCTTCAACGCCGTCAGTTGCGCCGAACTTAGCAACGAATTCTTCGTTTAGTTCTGGAAGTTCACGAGCTTCAACTTTGTTTACTTTGATTGCAAACTTAGCTGCTTTACCTTTTAGGTTTTCAGCGTGGTAATCTTCTGGGAAGTTTACGTCGATTTCGAATTCCATACCTGCTGTTTTACCAACGATACCGTCTTCGAAGCCAGGGATCATTCGACCAGCGCCCATCTCTAGTGGGAAGTTCTCAGCTTTGCCGCCTTCAAACTCTTCACCGTCGATAGAACCAACGAAGTCGATAGTTGCACGAGAACCAGCGTCAGCAGCAGCTTCAACTTCAGTCCAAGTTGCTTGTTGCTTACGTAGAGTTTCGATCATCTCTTCAACGTCAGCTTCTTTAACTTCTACTGCTGGTTTCTCAACAGTGATGTTTTCTAGACCTTTCAGCTCAACTTCTGGGTAAACTTCAAAAGTTGCGTTGAATACTAGGTCAGCGCCTTCGTTGTTTTCAACTGGTGCGAAAGTAGGTGCGCCAGCTGGGTTGATTTTCTCTTTAACGATCGCTTCGATGAAGTGACGTTGCATTACTTCGCCCATCACGTCTTGACGTACTGCTTTGCCGTACATTTTAGCAACCATCTTCATTGGCACTTTGCCTTTACGGAAACCATCGAAACGACGGTTTTTCGCGATGTTGCGTAGTTCAGCTGTAACTGCATCTTCGATGTTAGCAGCAGGAACAGTAATATTAAGACGGCGCTCTAGGCCTTCTAGCGTTTCAACAGTAACTTGCATTATATAAACCTCAAAACTGGCTCAGTAATCTGAGCATATGAGCCGTAACTTAGCTTTAATTCAAAAGCAGACGTTGTTGGCTGCATCCTTGTGTAGTGCTCTATCCGAACACCTAATTTAAAATCGAGCATTGATGTCTGAATTGATTATTCAACCAAACACCAGACTAATCAGCGATATCTTCGTTCTTCACACGTCGATTAAAACGCAATAAAGCTTGTTTTCAGAAACAAGAAAGGTATCTCCGATTAGCCTCAGGACAGAAATTTTAGACGCGACATTCTAGCGATCTGTTTAATCTCTGTCGAGCCGTTCACCTCTGCATGATGATGAATGCTCTAAATTCGTCCAACTAAGTGATACAAAAACGATCAAATCATCACTTAGCACAACAGAAATGGGGACAATAGCGACTTTTTCAAGGGAATCGAGGGCTTTTTTTGCTAAAAACCTTAAAAAGAGATCTTGCTCTTGTTTTACCCCTCAGAGTCGATAACTTTTTCAACAATCCCCGTTACAAACCCTTAACCTACATCCATCTGTTCACTCTCTGCTTTCAGCAAAAACTACCGCTATTTGCTACCATAAACGAGAGAAGACAGGCTTGATTGTTTACCAAAGAAATCAGCGGAGAGCCTTCATGTTTCAAGCTTTTAAAATCCCAATACTGTTAATGGTTACATACAGTTTACTGATGGTGTTTGGCGGTCATTGGGTGTGGAGCACGAGCCATGAAAGTTTGTTAAATGATCATCAATCTAAGCTGGACCGCTTTTCTGTTCATATTTCAAGCCAATTGGATAAGTTCGCGCACATTCCCGAGCTGCTTTCAAAAGACAAAGAGCTGGTCGATGCCCTGCACTCTCCAAGTAACTCTGCGCAAATCGAACTCACTAATCGTTATCTAGAGCACGTAAACTCGGTGATTCAAGCATCCGACACCTACCTACTAGACAGTATCGGCACCACCATTGCAGCCAGTAACTGGAATCAACCGCGTTCTTTTATTCGTCGTAACTTTGCTTTCCGCCCCTACTTTCAAGAAGCGATTATTGGCAATGAAAATCAATATTTTGCGCTAGGTTCAACCTCTGGAAAGCGAGGCTATTATTATTCTTACCCCGTCTCCTATGCCGCCGAGATTATTGGCGTCATTGTCGTAAAGATGGATTTATCGCTGATTGAAGCAAGTTGGAAAGGCAAACAGAGTTTTTTTGTTGCTGACGATAAAGATCAAATTGTATTTATGTCGAGTAACCCTGAGTGGCTGTTCAAAAGCCTTCAGCCGCTAAGCGAAGTACAACACACTCGAATTCAAGAAAGCAGGCAGTATCTCGATACAAAAATAGAAAGCCTGCACTTCTCCGGCGATTTAGACAGTGCCACCAGTCGTATTGAGTCGCCACACAAACTCGTCCAAGAGCAGTTCTTTAGTTCTTTGCGTTTCCTAGCCGAACCAAGACTCACCATACGGGTATTTTCTCCAACCCACTTAGTTTGGTGGGACTTGGTTGCTTACCTTGTGGTTTTGAGCCTAATCTTTGCGATTATTTATCTAACAATGCAGCTCAACCACCATAGACAACAAAGACGAGCACAGATAGACAGGCTGCAATCCGAAGCCAAGCAAAAACTCGAATTTCAAGTGCTTGAACGTACATCGGAGTTACATGTTGAGATCAAACACCGTATCGAAACCGAGCATGTTCTGAGGCAAACCCAAGACGAGCTCATCCAAGCCGCCAAACTAGCAGTGCTAGGGCAGATGTCAGCGAGCATCAGTCACGAACTGAATAACCCGCTTGCCGCGATTCGCAGTTATGCCGACAACGGCCGATTGTTTCTTGCCAAAGAAAAAACCGATCGTGTCGATGACAATCTATCGCGAATCTCGGCACTCACTGATCGTATGGCGAAAATCAGCCACCAGCTTCGCTCGTTCGCCAAAAAATCTACTTCGGAAGAGCTACACACCTTACAAATACTCCCAGTTTTACATTCATCGAAAGAGCTGATGAAGCCACAACTCAAGAGCGAGCGAGTTAAGGTCAACGAACTCCCTGAGACCTTTGATGCTTGCGTGCTCGCCAACGCCATTCAACTGGAACAGGTGATCATTAACCTGCTGACCAACGCGATTCAGGCGGTGGAACAACAAGATGACAAACAATTAGCTATTCTGTTAGAGATTAGAGAGTCCGACCATCAACAAGCCAATACCTTGCTAATTCATGTCGATGATAACGGCCCCGGCTTCACCTCCCCTTCTAGCGGAAACTTTTTTGAACCCTTCCATACCACCAAGAAAAACGGACTTGGACTTGGGCTATCGATTTCTCAACAAATAATCAACGGAATAAATGGCAAGCTCGTTACCGGTAGTAGCCCTCAAGGCGGTGCTCGAATCAGCATAGAGTTGCCCCTTGTTGGACATGAACAGCAAACAAAAACTCAGCAATAACCAGAATACAAAGAAGTAAAGGAATCACTATGTGTCACGTCTATTTCATTGATGATGAATCCGATCTAAGAATGGCGATTGAACAGAGCTTCGAGCTCGCCGACATTGATGCCGAATTCTTTCCCGATGCGGAGTCTGCTCTGCTCGCGATTCAAGAAAACGGCTTACCTCACGTGATCATCACTGATATCTGTTTACCGGGTCTATCCGGGCATGATCTGCTCAACACCGTAATGCACAAAGACAAAGAGATCCCTGTGATCATGATTACTGGTCACGGCGATATTTCAATGGCCGTTCAAGCCATCCAATACGGCGCCTATGACTTCATTGAAAAACCTTTCGCTAATGAACGCCTAGTCGAAACCACTAAGCGAGCGATAGAAAAACGTCAGCTCACCCTCGAGAACCTTGAGTTAAAACGTTCACTCAAAGCCAGCCAAGCACTTGGTCCAAGGATCATTGGTGACACGCAATCAATGACGGAGCTGCGGTCTATCATCACTCACGTTGCCGATACCAATGCCGACATATTGCTATTTGGCGAAACAGGCACTGGCAAAGAATTAGTTGCACGCTCTCTGCATGAACAAAGCAGCAGGCGAGAACAAAACTTCGTCGCAGTCAACTGCGGCGCAGTACCTGAAAATCTGATTGAGAGTGAACTGTATGGCCATGAGAAAGGGGCATTCACTGGCGCAGAAAGCAAACGTGTCGGTAAATTTGAATTTGCTCAGGGCGGAACTCTATTCTTAGATGAAATTGAGTCCATGCCAATGCAGGCACAAATTCGCCTGTTGCGCGTCTTGCAAGAACGCGTCATCGAAAGGGTTGGGTCTAATGGTTTAGTCCCTCTAGACATTCGAGTGATTGCGGCAACTAAAGTCGACCTAAAGAAAGCCGCTGAAGAAGGCACTTTCCGCCAAGACCTCTATTATCGACTCAATGTTGTGACCTTAGATTTACCGCCGTTAAGAAGCCGACAAGAAGATATCCCAGCACTCTTCCACCACTTCCTACTGGTCGCTGCGGCGCGTTATGGCAAGACTGCCCCTGCCCTTCCACAAAAGGAGCTGCACGCACTTTTGGCTCATGATTGGCCGGGAAATGTTCGAGAATTACGTAATACTGCAGAGCGTTTTGTACTTTTAGGTAAGCTTTCTCACTTATCAGACAGCGCCACTGAAACTACTCAAGAACTGTCTTTGGCAGAATTGGTATCTGACTTTGAAAAAAATACGTTGAAGCAGGCACTTATTGAATGCAATGGCAGTATAAAAGAGACCATGGAGAGGCTGCAATTACCGAGGAAAACCCTCTACGATAAGATGCAAAAGCACCAGCTAACGAAAGAATCTTATAAGGTAGAACCAAACTAAATTAGATTTGGGAGCAAGATCACCTATACTTATTTCGACAACAGGATGTTATGCAATAAATATAATAAGGAAGTGGTTATGGGTGAGAAAACAAAAGTGCCATCGATTACCGATACTTTCGAGATAGATGGTATTTTTTATGCTGACAATCATGTCGATCTACACACGCCAGAATTAGAGGCAAAACGCGCTTTGTATGAGCAGATAAAGCCTCATTCAAATCGTGGCAGAAATATAGATGAGGAGGTCTAGCGACCTCCTCATTTTTTATGGATTAAATTCCATGTCAGTGAATGACTCAAATAGCTACTTGGTTATGATCTCTGGTCCCATCAAGGTGGTTGGTAACCATGTTGATACCCAAGGTACGTAAGTGACGATAATCAGGAATAAGAACATCACCCCAACCCACGGCAATGCGGCTTTTACCACGTTCATCATCGACATCTTCGCGACACCTGCGGTCACAAACAAATTGAGCCCGACAGGCGGCGTTATCATCCCTATCTCCATGTTCACCACCATCATGATACCTAGGTGAATTGGGTCGATACCGAGCGCAATTGCAATTGGGAATACCAAAGGAGCAACGATGATCAGCAAGCCTGATGGCTCCATGAACTGCCCACCAATCAAGAGTAAAACGTTTACTACAATCAAAAAGGTGATCGGACCCAAGCCCGCAGATAGCATAGACTCAGTGATCATTTGAGGAATGCGTTCTTCGGTCAGTACATGCTTAAGAATCAGAGCATTGGCAATGATAAACAGCAGCATGATCGTCAGCTTGCCTGCATCGTAAAGTGTGTCTTTGGTGTCTTTATGGAAAAACGTTTGGAACACCTTAACCAAAGCAGGCTTTGTATTGTTCTTGTCAGCGAAAGGCCCCATATCTTTATAGATAAAGTTGGCAATGAAGAAGGCATACACCGCAGCCACTGCCGCCGCTTCTGTCGGAGTAAAGATGCCGCCGTAGATACCACCTAGAATGATGACAATCAGCAGCAAGCCCCAGCTCGCATCTTTCGCAGCTGCGAACATCTCGCCCCAGCCCACAAATGGCTGTGCCGGAATCTTCTTAATACGTGCTGCAATGTAGATAGCAATCATCAACATCACACCCGCCAGCAAACCAGGAATAACGCCACCTAAGAACATACGACCTACCGATACATCGGTCGCCGCCGCGTATACCACCATCACGATGGACGGTGGAATCAAGATCCCCAACGTACCTGCGTTACAGATAACCCCTGCCGCGAACTCTTTTGAGTAGCCGTTTTTGATCATACCTGCGATAACGATACTACCGATCGCCACTACCGTTGCAGGAGATGAACCAGAAAGGGCTGCGAACATCATACATGCCACAACCGACGCCATCGCCAAGCCGCCGCGGAACCAACCCACCATCGCGATAGCAAAACGGATAATACGTTTCGCCACGCCACCAGTAGACATAAAGCTAGAGGCCAAGATAAAGAAAGGAATCGCTAAGAGTGTGTAGTGGCCTGCAAATGCATTAAACAGCGTTTGTGCGACTGAAGCTAATGACGCATCTGAGTGCATCAATAAGAATATTACGCTCGATAAACCGAGGGAAATTGCAATTGGTACACCGACCAACATGAAAGCAATTACCATTAAAAATAGAAATAACATTGCCATGATTAGTCTTCCTTACCGTTAGATTTTGTACTCGACTCATTCGCTTTGTTCTGCGGAGTCGAATTCAATACCGCTGTTGCATCTTCGTCAGGGCCCGCTAGCACGTCTGCTTTCAACGCATCCAGCTCTTCTTCGGCTTCGTGTCCTGCAATCATGCGGTCAAGCTTGCCTGTGACGACTTGGTAAGCAACTTGAGCAAAACGGAACGTTAGCATTGCCATACCAATCGGCAGCGCCATATAAGGAATAAAACGTGGCAGTTTCTCGTATCGCTCGCCTTCATTCAGCCAGTCAGCAAGAAACTGAAGCATCTCTGGCATTGGAATATCGTCGGTCTCGTACCATGCGCGATCGGTCGCGAATGGGTACCAATAATTCCAAGAACCGATAAGAAGTAAGATTGAAAATGCTAAGCAGCTTGTCACGGCGATGAGCGCATACACTTTGCGTAGCTTTTCTGGGGCAAGGTTGATGATCACATCAACACCAATGTGGAAGTGTTTTTTAACGCCATAAGATGCGCCCACTAACACCATCCAAGCAAACATGAACACGGTCAGTTCCAGTGCCCATAAGATGTTGTCATTGAATGCGTATCGAAATACCACGTTGGCAAAAGTAAGTAGCGTCATTGCGCCAAGGAAAAATGCGATTAGTGACTCTTCAATCACATCCGTAACTCTTCCGACTTTGGAAAAAAGAGAGGTTTCCAGTGCTGATTCGCTAGAATTTGGTTGTTCCATTTGAGGCTTTTCCATAATTGACTCCGCTTATAATTGTTTTAATAAGGAGTGACGAATACTCGCCACTCCCTTAGCGGTGTTATTGGTTTGAAGCTAACGCTGCATCGATAAGGTCTGAACCGATGTCTTTTTCAAACTTCTTCCATACTGGTTGAAGCGCAGTTACCCATGCTTCACGCTGTTCAGGCGTAAGCGTACGAACCTCACCACCCGCTTCGATGATGTTATTTTTGTTCGCTAGGTTAACTTTTGAAGATTCTGCGTTACGAGTCTCAGACACTTCTTGAACGATAGTGCCAAGCTGTGTGCGTACATCTTCAGGTAGGTCTTTCCAGAAGTCGTTCGACGTTACTACCAGGTAATCAAGGATACCGTGGTTAGTTTCTGTCACGCCGTCTTGTACTTCAAAGAACTTCTTACCGTAGATGTTTGACCATGTGTTCTCTTGGCCATCGATAACCTTAGTTTGTAGGCCACCGTATACTTCTTTGAAAGACATCTTCTGTGGGTTAGCACCCAGTTGTTCAAACTGAGCCACCAATACATCCGATGCTTGAACACGGAATTTCAAACCTTTTGCATCTTCAGGGCTGATAAGAGGTTTGTTCGCCGACATCTGTTTCATGCCATTGTGCCAAAACGCAAGACCTTGCAGGCCACGACGCTTCATCGCGTTCTTCAGCTTTTCACCAGATTCTGAGTTTTGGAAACGGTCAACGGCTTCTACGTCTTCAAATAGGAAAGGAAGGTCAAAAATGCGGTATTTCTTAGTGAACTTCTCAAATTTTGACAGCGATGGCGCCGCCATTTGAACATCACCATTTAACAGGGCTTCCAGTACCTTATTATCATCGTAAAGTGTTGAGTTAGGGAAAACTTGCATACAAGCTTTTCCATTCATTTCTGTGTTTACTCGCTCTTCCAGTAAAGAAGCGGCGATGCCTTTCGGGTGCTTATCGGTATTGGTTACATGACTGAATTTAATCACGATTTCACCAGGGTCACAGTTTGCAGCAGCATTAAAACTTGTGAGCGCCAGAGCAGATACAGACAGCAGGGTAAGAGGCTTAAACATTATTATTCTCCTTAGTAAACAAAGCAGCCCTTCAATGGGAACTGCGTGCTTTCACTAAGGCAATTAGCGCGCCACATTGACACAATTCATTAACAAGCCTTTAACCGCAAGGCTTCATCAGATCTGCCTGCAGTTGCCGCTAACTCGCTACAAAAATTAATGGGTGGAAAATGACACATAGAATATTTGTAAATGGGTGGAAGCTGACCAATGTAATAGTAATGAATGAGGTCTGACCAAAAGCCACATTACCGATGATGCCTTGAAGTAATTTCGACCTATCCTGTAGAGTGCTGCACAACTTAGCCAGATTTACTGTCCCACTACTTACCAAGAGTTGATACCAATGAGTCAGATCTACCATCACCCAGTACAAATTTACTATGAAGATACCGATCACTCTGGTGTGGTTTATCACCCTAACTTTCTTAAATACTTCGAGCGTGCGCGCGAACATGTCTTGGGCAGCGATAAACTGGCAGAGTTGTGGAATGAACATGGACTGGGGTTTGCGGTGTATAAAGCCAATATGACCTTTCAAGACGGCGTTGAGTTCGCAGAGATCTGCGATATCCGAACCTCTTTTGAGCTCGATGGCAAATACAAAACCTTATGGCGACAAGAGGTATGGCGTAAAGATGCAACCAAACCTGCCGTGATTGGTGATATCGAGATGGTTTGCCTAGATAAAGACAAACAACTTCAGCCTGTACCCGCAGAAGTATTAAAAGCGATGCTTGGCGAAACGAGTTAGCCAATATTACGAATGGCTGAGAGCGAGCCGTGTTCAAGATTAGAAGCTAAAGGTTCTAGTGTAACGAACGTAAACTCAGCCAAGTAGCTTCGATTTGGGGAAGCACTTAATCTCTAATTGCATAGGAAGCGTTGCACCACCAAGCGTCACGGCAAATCGAAACTGGTTATCCAGCCTTCCTAAACTGCATTGCCAATCTGTTGAAGTATTGTCATTTTCAGCAGCATCCAACCCTACACCGTTATGGACAATGATTCCTCCATGTAACTCTGGTCGTAAACCCGACGAATGAACTGGCAGCGTTTGTTGAGTTAGATTGGAAAAATCGAACGAAAAACTTTTCAATGATGTGGCCAACCCCTTACCTGTCGCTTTGATGTACGACTCTTTCAGTGCCCACAAATCAAAAAAACGTTCTCTTTGAGATACCTCATCCAGCTCGAGTAAATCGTTAATCTCAAATTCCGAAAAGTAATGCTTCATGATCGCCGCGATGTTGGTCGAGCTTCTTGCATGTTCTATATCCACCCCAAGCTGTAGTGGTTGCCCTTTCGTTCGGCAGACAGCAATCAGTAAATGATCTTGACTGTGGCTAATATTGAAATTCAGTCCGGTTTTGTGTTGCTGCTCTGCAATCAAGCTTGGTTTGCCTTTTTCACCATACTCAAATCGCCACTCTTCAGCCGTCAAATCAGAGTAGATCGACAGAACCTCTCGTAAGTAGCTACGAACATAGAGCGCTTGGATCTGAGATGAAGGCATTCGATAACGCTCAACCTTAGCGACTTCATCGTCGGTCAGTTTCTGTTTAAGGCACGACACATGATCAGTACCTTCATCCAAATTGCTTAGAGAACAAAGCCACAAATCAACGACTGGTGTTTCCATCTTTTGAGCACTCACTTCTTAAAAATCACTATTCATAAAGCCATCAATAAAACATCAAAACGAACAAATTTAACTCACCTATGTTTTGAGAGAAACATAGAGAATTTGGGCAGGAAACACCCTTCATATGCGGACTTAAAACTAATTTTTCAAATAATAACAAATTAAAACACAGATCACACTCAGCCTTACGGAACAGTCATCCATTAAATGTTACTTACAAAAATCTGACATAGATCTCACCAAGTCAAAAAATAGAGCATAAACACTAAAAAACTACTCATATCCATTAATTATCAATAAGTTAATTGCATTAAAAATACAAAAAACAAAAGTTCAGTAAAATCATCTGGTCTGAACAGATCATAGTGGCCTCTGGGAGCATTGTATCGGCCACTCACCTCGGGTAGCCTGCTCAACCATTAAACAAATTCACACGTTTTTATTGCGGATACCTGCTTTGCATAAAGCAGTACTTTGGACAGGATTTAAATGGACATTAACCTCACATTCGAATACCCCCTTCACGCATGAAACACGTTCTCAACGTCTGCAAGTCAATGAACTTCGCACCCCCTATTTCAGTCAGGTGGCCAACTTTCGGCAGCCTTACTCTTCAGCTGCGTTTGCCCAAATCTGTTTCAGATTTATTTTCGATTCAATTAAAAGCGCAGCCTCAAAACACGACATCGCCCTCAGTGATTTCAAGTGGAGACTCATAATGAGCCAACCCGAAAAAAATACACCGGAATCAGTCGACGACACTCGACTTAATAAACGTCTTAAAGACATGCCTATTGCTATCGTTGGTATGGCAAGCATGTTTGCGAACTCTCGCTACCTAAACAAATTCTGGGATTTGATCAGCGAAAAGATCGATGCAATTACCGAAGTGCCTGATACACACTGGCGCCCAGAAGATTACTACGATTCAGATCGTACTACGCCAGACAAATCTTACTGTAAGCGCGGTGGCTTCATCCCAGAAGTTGACTTCAACCCTATGGAATTCGGCCTTCCGCCAAATATCCTAGAACTGACTGATACGTCACAGCTGCTATCTCTGATCGTGGCAAAAGAAGTACTTGAAGATGCGAAACTTCCTGAAGGTTACGATCGCGATAAGATCGGTATTACACTCGGTGTAGGCGGTGGTCAGAAGATCGCTCAAAGCTTGAATGCTCGTCTTCAATACCCTGTTTTGAAAAAAGTCTTCAAGAGCAGTGGCATCAACGACGAAGACAGCGAAATGCTGATCAAAAAATTCCAAGACCAATACATCCACTGGGAAGAGAACTCATTCCCTGGTTCATTAGGTAACGTAATTTCAGGTCGTATTGCTAACCGCTTTGACCTTGGTGGCATCAACTGTGTAGTAGATGCTGCGTGTGCAGGTTCTCTAGCCGCAATGCGCATGGCACTGAGCGAGCTGGTTGAAGGCCGCAGTGAAATGATGATCACTGGTGGTGTGTGTACTGATAACTCACCAACCATGTACATGAGCTTCTCTAAAACCCCAGCATTCACTACAAACGAAACCATTCAACCTTTCGACATCGATTCAAAAGGCATGATGATTGGTGAAGGCATCGGCATGGTTGCTCTTAAGCGCCTTGAAGATGCTGAACGTGACGGCGACAGAATCTACTCAGTGATTAAAGGTGTCGGTTCTTCTTCGGATGGTAAGTTCAAGAGTATTTACGCGCCTCGCCCTGAAGGACAAGCAAAAGCACTCAAACGTGCTTATGATGATGCAGGTTTCGCACCGCACACGCTTGGCCTACTAGAAGCGCACGGCACAGGTACTGCAGCAGGCGATGTTGCTGAATTTGGTGGCTTAAACTCGGTATTCAGTGAGAACAATGAAGAGAAGCAACACATTGCGTTAGGCTCTGTGAAATCTCAAATTGGTCACACTAAATCAACCGCGGGTACTGCAGGTTTAATCAAAGCTGCCTTAGCACTGCACCACAAAGTACTGCCGCCAACGATTAACGTATCGGCTCCGAATCCTAAACTGGATATCGAAAACTCGCCGTTCTACCTAAACACACAAACGCGTCCTTGGATGCAACGTGTCGACGGCACACCACGCCGTGCAGGTATCAGCTCATTCGGTTTTGGTGGCACTAACTTCCACGTGGTATTGGAAGAGTACACACCAGAGCACACTCGCGGTGACAAATACCGTCAACGCCAAGTGCCGCAAACTCTGTTATTCAGCGCAGAATCTCGTCAAGCACTGATCAATGAACTTAAACAGGTTTCAACTCAAACTGCAGATGCAGCGTTCAAACTGGAAGCGCTTGCTGAGCAACACGCTCTACGCGAAGTTGACGCTAAGCATGCTCGTCTTGGTTTAGTTGTCACTGACCAAGCAGACCTTCAAGCGCAACTGACTCAAGCGATTCCTATGCTTGAGAGCCAAACCAAAGCACATTGGCAGATGCCAAACGGTACTAGCTACCGTGAGTCAGCACTGATTGCTGAAAACGGCACTAGTAAAGTAGCAGCGCTATTTGCAGGTCAAGGTTCGCAATATCTCAACATGGGTCGCGAGCTTGCTTGTCATTACCCAGAGATGCGCCAACAGCTTGCTCAAGCGGACCAAGTATTTGGTCAGCACAAGAAGACGGCTCTGTCCCAAATTCTATTCCCCATTCCAACCTTCACACCAGAAGCAACCAAAGCTCAAGAAGCGGTGTTAACCAACACGGCCAATGCGCAAAGTGCAATTGGTACTGTGTCTATGGGTCAGTTCGACATCATGACTCAAGCTGGCTTCAAAGCAGACATGGTTGCAGGCCACAGCTTTGGTGAACTAAGCGCACTATGTGCTTCGGGTGTTATCTCGCAAGACGATTACTACCAACTAGCTTTCGCTCGTGGCGATGCGATGGCGGCGACACCTGAACAAGGCGACAGCGGTACTATGTTTGCGGTCATTCTAGACGCAGACAAACTTCCAGCCGTTGAAAGCTGCATCAGCCAATTCGAAGGCGTGAGCATTGCCAACTACAACGCTCCGACTCAATTGGTTATTGCTGGTCCAACAGCAACCGTTCAGCAGGCAGCCCAAGCGCTAACTGAGCAAGGCTTCAAAGCAATTGCTCTGCCAGTATCTGGTGCTTTCCACACCCCGCTTGTTGCTCATGCTCAAAAGCCATTTGCAGCTGCAATTGATAAAGCTTCATTTAGCGCTCCAACGCTGCCGCTTTACTCAAACGCAACGGGCAAACTGCACAGCAAAGACGCTAAAGCGATTAAGAAAGCGTTCAAGCAACACATGCTGCAATCGGTTCGTTTTAGCGAGCAAATTGAAGCGATGTACGAAGCCGGTGCGCGTGTATTCGTTGAGTTCGGTCCCAAGAACATTCTTCAAAAGCTGGTTGAAAAAACACTGGCTGATAAGAACGAAGAACTTTATGCAATCAGCATCAACCCAAACCCTAAAGGCGACAGTGACCAACAGCTTCGTTTAGCTGCCGTTCAACTGTGCGTGGCTGGTGTTTCATTAGACAACATTGACCCTTACCAAGCTGACATTGCTGAACCTGCAAAGGCATCACCAATGAACATCAAGCTGAATGCAACCAACTACATCAGCCCTGCTACTCGTAAGAAAATGGATCAATCATTGGCTTCGGGCAACGTCACCGAAAAGACTGAGATTGTTGAAGTGAAAGTTGAAGTCGAGAAAATCGTGGAAAAAGAAGTGATTAAAACAGAAATCGTTGAAGTACCTGTGGCTGCTCCTCAAGCTTCAAATGTACAACAGTCAGTTGCAGCAGCGCCAAGTGCACAAGCAGCTCAGCAACCTCAAGTGGCACAACCTGCATCGGCGACTATTCAACCAACAGCTTCAGTAACGGTTGATGAGTCTTCACTGCAATCATTCTTCAATGCTCAACAACAAGCAGCAGAAGTACATCAGCAGTTCCTTGCAATTCCTCAGCAATACGGTGACACGTTCAACACCCTAATGTCTGAGCAAGCGAAAATGGCAACAGCAGGCGTAGCAATTCCTGAGAACCTACAGCGTTCTATGGAGATGTTCCACCAGCACCAAGCTGAAACGCTAAAAGCTCACGCTCATTACCTAGAAATGCAAGCGCACAGCAACAACTCAGCACTTAATATGCTGACACAAGGTTCAGTACAAACGGTACAACCAACCTTCGTTGCGCCAGTAAATGCTCAGCCAGTGATTCAAGCTGCTCCTGTACAAGCTGCGCCAGTTCAAGCTGCACCGCTTCAAAAGACAGCAGCTCAGCAAGCTCCAGTACAGAAAGCAGCTCCTGCACCACAAGTAGCGGCTCAAGCGGCAGCACAGGTTGCAGCTCAGCCTGTGCCAGTTAAAGCACAACCGGCTCCTGTGGCTGCACCAGTAGCAGTACAATCAGCCGATGCTGAAAAAGTGATGCTAGAAGTGGTCGCTGAGAAAACGGGTTACCCAACGGAAATGCTTGATCTAGAAATGGACATGGAAGCAGATCTTGGTATCGACTCAATCAAGCGCGTAGAGATCCTTGGTACCGTTCAAGACGAAATGCCAAACCTACCTGAGCTGAACCCTGAAGATTTAGCTGAGTGTCGTACTCTTGGCGAAATCGTCGAGTACATGAACAGTAAAAGCATGAACAGCAAGATGCCAGCATCAGCGCCTGTGGCAGCACAGCCAAGCGCAGCCGTTCCTGTTCAAGCCGCTAACGGTCTTGATGCGAAAGTCGTTCAACAAACCATGCTTGAAGTGGTTGCTGAGAAGACAGGTTACCCAACGGAAATGCTTGATCTAGAAATGGATATGGAAGCAGACCTTGGTATCGACTCAATCAAACGGGTTGAGATTCTAGGCACGGTTCAAGATGAACTGCCTACTCTTCCAGAGCTAAACCCTGAAGATTTAGCTGAGTGCCGCACTCTTGGCGAAATTGTTGCTTACATGAATACTAAAAGCATGAACAGTAAACTTCCGACTTCTGCACCAGTTGCAGCAAAAACGGAAGTAGTGGCGCCAGCAGCAGCTAACAACGGACTAGATGCGGCTGTCGTTCAAAAAACCATGTTAGAAGTAGTAGCAGAGAAAACGGGCTACCCGACTGAAATGCTAGACCTAGCAATGGATATGGAAGCTGACCTTGGTATCGATTCAATCAAGCGTGTTGAGATTCTTGGTACGGTTCAAGATGAACTACCGACTCTTCCAGAACTAAACCCTGAAGACTTAGCTGAATGTCGCACTCTAGGCGAAATCGTAGCCTACATGAACAGCAAGCTTCCAGCTTCTGCTCCAGTAGCAGCTCAAGCATCTGCGCCAGCAGTATCAAACGGTTTAAACGCAGAACAAGTTCAAAGCACAATGTTGAGCGTAGTAGCGGATAAAACGGGCTACCCAACAGAAATGCTCGACCTAGCAATGGACATGGAAGCTGACCTTGGCATCGACTCAATCAAACGTGTTGAGATCCTTGGTACGGTTCAAGACCAACTACCAACCTTGCCAGAGCTAAACCCTGAAGACCTAGCTGAGTGTCGTACTCTGGGCGAAATCGTTGACTACATGAATAGCAAGCTAGGCGCTAATGAAGCTCCTAACGCAGCGCGTGCTCCAGAAGCCGCTGTAGAAAGCACGAGCAACGACCTAAACCCTGCTCATGTTCAATCGACAATGATGGAAGTGGTTGCCGATAAAACTGGCTACCCAGCAGAAATGCTCGACCTAGCGATGGACATGGAAGCAGACCTTGGTATCGACTCAATCAAACGCGTTGAAATTCTAGGTACAGTTCAAGACCAATTGCCAACGCTGCCAGAGCTAAACCCTGAAGACTTAGCTGAGTGTCGTACGCTTGGTGAAATCGTTACCTACATGCAAAGCAAGCTATCCGCTGCTGCTCCCGTAGCGACTCCAAAAGCTGAATCAGTAACGCCTATCGCAGAAACAGCGACAGCGGAACTTCCTCCACACAATGAGGTAGCGCTAAAAAAGCTACCAGCGGCAGATAAACTCGTCGATTGTTTCTCAAAAGACGCTTGTGTCGTGATCACAGATGATGGTCACAACGCCGGTGTTCTAGCAGAAAAGTTGACCGCTAACGGCATTCAAGTTGCTGTAGTGCGTAGTGCTCTTTCTGCCGCGTCACCTTTAAACAGTGAAATCGCAAGCTACACACTCAACAGCGTCGATGATGCTGGTGTGACTGCAGTTATTAACGACATCGAAGCAGACCTTAAAACGTCGAACAAAGTGATTGCTGGCTTCATTCACCTACAAGCTATCGTTGATGCTAAACAAAGCAACGAGCAAGCGGTTAACTTGAATGCAGACTCAAGAGCTTCACTGACGACAGCGTTCTTATTCGCCAAGCACCTAAATGGCCAACTGAATGCCGTTTCTGGTCGTAGCGTGTTCTTCACACTAAGCCGTATCGATGGTGGCTTTGGTTACCTAGATACTAAGCAATTAGCGAATGCAGAACTTAACCAAGCGGCTCTATCTGGTCTAACTAAGACACTGAGCCATGAATGGTCAAACGTATTCTGCCGTGCATTGGATGCTGACGCTTCTATTGATGCTCGTCACCTAGCTGAAGCTATCACAGGTGAACTGTTCGATATCGATACCAACACGGTTGAAATCGGCCTTAGCCATACGGAAAACGGTGAATCTGGTCGTGCAACACTGATTGCGACAACACCAGGCGCTGCACAAACTAAAAACACAGGCGCTCAACTCACCAAGAGCGACAAAGTTCTCGTAACTGGTGGCGCTAAAGGCGTGACGTTTGAATGTGCACTGACGCTTGCTAAGCAATGTAAATCTCATTTCGTTCTTGCAGGTCGTAGTAAGCATATTACTTCAGTTGAGCTACCTCAGTGGGCACAAGGTAAGCAAGAGAAAGAGCTAAAAACAGCGGCTATCGCCCACCTACAAGCAACAGGTGACAAACCAACGCCGAAGAAAGTAGATGCCTTGCTAAAACCTGTATTGAGCAGCCTTGAAATCAACGCAGCACTTGCCGCTTTCAATGAGATCGGCGCGAGCGCTGAATACCTAAGCCTAGATGTATCGAACCATGAGTCAGTAGCAAAAACACTGGCAAACTTCGAAGGCATCACAGGTCTTATCCACGGTGCAGGTGTACTGGCTGACAAGCATATTCAAGACAAAACGCTTGATGAACTGAACATGGTTTACGGCACCAAAGTGGGCGGACTAGAAGCGGTTCTTGGTGGTCTTGATAGCAGCAAGCTAAAACTGATTGCGATGTTCTCTTCGGCGGCGGGTTTCTACGGAAACACAGGCCAAAGCGATTACTCAATGTCCAACGAGATCCTGAACAAAGCGGCTCTACAGCTGTCTGCTCGTAACCCTCAAGCGAAAGTGATGAGCTTCAACTGGGGACCGTGGGACGGTGGCATGGTCAACGCAGCACTGAAACGTATGTTTACAGAGCGCGGTGTGTACGTAATTCCTCTTCAGGCGGGTGCAGAGCTATTTAGTTCTCAACTACTGAACGAAACTGGCATTCAACTGCTGGTTGGTACGAGCATGCAAGGTTCTGACAACAAGGAAGCTGCTGTAAAAAAGCTTAATGCGGAGTCTGTGCACCTTGCAGAGAGTCCGCTGAATACAAGCATTACTGTGACACGTCATCTTGATCCAAAGGCATTGCCTTTCATTCAAGATCACTGCATTGCCGGTAACCCAGTGTTACCGACAGTGTGTGCCATCCAATGGATGCGTGAAGTCGCAGAGCAACTGTTAGGGGTGAACGTTAGCGTTCACAACTACAAACTGCTGAAAGGTGTGATTTTTGATACTGATGAAGTGAAAGAGCTGAAACTGGTTCTTTCCTCTGATGCTAAATCAAAAGATCAGCTAAAAGCAGTAATCAGCTGCCAAGGACGACCACAGTATCAAGCTCAGTTGCAAGTTGCCTCTGTGCAAATGTCTGAAGATGTTCAACAAGCGTCGACAAAACGCTTTGAAGCCAGCACTTCAGCACCTGTAACAACGGCACAAGCTCTATACAGTGACGGCACTCTGTTTCATGGACCAAGATTGCAAGGTATTACCTCAGTTGAGCGCTTTGACGACTTAGGCTTATTGGCTCAGTGCCAGTTGCCTCAGATTGAAAACAGCGACTGCGGATCATTTATTCCTAAGCAAGGCTTTGGCGATAGCCAACCATTTGCTGAAGATTATCTGTTGCAAGCAATGCTGGTATGGGCTCGATTGAAGTACGGCGCGGCAAGCCTACCGTCTGCAATCGGTGAGTTTATTTGTTACGCACCGATGCACAATGGTGACCAAGGTTGGCTAGAGCTGAGCGTGATAAAAAGCACGGCTCGTTCGCTGCAAGCTGATATCTCACTTTACCACCAAGATGGTCGTTTAAGCGCGGTAATGAAAGGTGCCAAAGTCACCATCAGCAAGAGTTTAAACGATGCATTTTTGCCAAAGTCTAGCTCAGCAGTATCAAAGAAAGAGGCGACTAAAAACGCAGAAAAGGAGCAATTGTCATAGTGACTGTTCCTACTAATAAAGCGATGCCATTGCGCATCGCTCTTTTAGCTCAGCCAGCAAACGCGGCTGAGCTTTCTGCCGACTTATCACCTTCGCTTCCAGAGATGGTTACTGTTGTGGTCGATGGCAATTTTAATCAAGCACTTGCTCAAGCGATTGAGGCTGTCATTCAAGGTAGTGTTATTAAACTTTGTTTAGATTCTCACTCACCATCATTGTTGATGTTAAGTGCGCTGAATGCTGCTCAGAATAAGATTCACCCACACGCGAATTTAGCGGGTTTTGTCGAAGCTCTCGATCTAGAGAATGGAGATAGCATTCAGCTTGCTCTGGATATTGCACACCGCCCCGCTTCAGATTTAAGCCATCAACAGCAATACTCAGCACTTTCTGCTTCGCAGCAATTTGACGAATTGTTGAATATGGTTAATGCGATATCGAGCCGTTCATTGCCGAGCCATTCATTACCTAACTATTACTGGTTCACTGAGCCGAACAAAGCCCGTGTTGCCGCGTTAACTTTCAGTGACGATAGCCAACAATCCACCAGCCTGATATTGACTCAAGCGACCGGTTTGCAACAACCAAAACCCTTGCTATCCAGCGAACGTTTAATGTTTGTGGTTTCTGGCAATGACCAAGCTGAATTGGTTTCTCAGCTAGCTTCACTAAGAACTGAGCTTAAATGTGTTAGCGAATCGGCAGACAGTGAACTTGCTATCGCCAGCTTGATGCATTCAAACCTAAGTCACTTCCAAAGCGTTCAACACAATGTTGACCGTGGCGCGAACATCGTGATTCAAGCAGCTTCAATTGAGGCTACACTACAAGAGATCACAGCGATAGAAAATGCGTTTCCAAAAGTAATGGCTGACAATAGTCAATACAAGACTCCAGCGGGCAGTTGTTTCTCACCGAAGCCTCAAAGCAAAGGTGGCGTTGCATTTGTTTACCCTGGTGTTGGCACGGTTTATCCCGGTATGTTGCGTGAATTTTATCACCATTTCCCACAGTTATTTGCTCGCTTAGAACGAGAAGGTAACTTGAAAGAGATGCTGCAGGCTGACAAAACCTACGCTGAAGACTCGCAAGAAATGTCGCTCAGTGAGCTGGCTATTGCAGGTGTGGGCAGTAGTTATCTGTTAACACAACTGCTATGTGATGAATTTAAAGTGCAGCCAGATTTCGCTTTGGGTTACTCCAAAGGTGAAGCATCCATGTGGGCTAGCTTAAATGTTTGGAAAAACCCACATGCGCTAATTGAGATGACTCAAACCAGTCCTATCTTCACTACGGCTATTTCTGGCGAACTCACCGCAGTACGTCAAGATTGGCAGCTGAACGGTGACGAAAGCATCCAATGGAATAGCTTTGTGGTTCGCAGTGATGCGCAAGCGATTGAGGCTCTGTTACCAAAGTTCCCACGCGCTTATCTCGCTATCATCCAAGGTGACACTTGTGTACTGGCAGGTTGTGAAAGCACCTGTCGTGCATTGCTTAAGAAACTGGGTAAACGTGGCATTGCCGCGAATCGTGTTACCGCAATGCACACTACACCAGCATTGAGCCAACATAGCCAAGTGCGTGAGTTTTACACGCAACCACTGTTCGACGAATTGCCAAAGCATATCCGCTTTATCAGCGCAGCAGGTCTACCGACTGGCGCACCAATCAATATAGACAGCGACAGCATCGCCCTTTCGATTGCCGATACTTTCTGTTCAACGCTGGATTTCACCGCGTTGATCCAGAGTGCTCGTCAACAAGGTGCTCGTCTGTTTGTCGAAGTAGGTGCCGATCGTCAAACTAGCACATTGATCGACAAGATCAACCGCAGCGAAAACCTAGCCGACCAGTACTGCTCAATCGCTTCTAATGCCAAGGGTGGTGACGATGTTGTCACGCTCATCAAGTGCATTGGTCAGCTCATCACTCATCAAATTCCACTGTCTGTCGAGCCACTTATTCAAGGGCTAGAACAACAGATCACCGCCGCTAAGCAATTACGTGGTGTGTCTCAAGGCAGCGCAGTGAATCATCAAGGAGAGCTAGTATGAGTTCTCAATATCAGGCTCAAGCCAAGACTAAGCAGCAAGTGAAGTGCAATAAGATCGCGATTGTCGGTATTGCCAACCAATACCCCGAAGCTGATACGCCAAAAGATTTTTGGCAAAACTTGCTAAACAAAAAAGATTCTCGAACCACATTAAGCGCTGAAAAATTAGGTGCTAAACCTGAAAGCTATCAGGGTGTGCAAGGCGAATCAGACCGCTTTTACTGTGATAAAGGCGGCTACATCGAAAACTTCAATTTCGACAGCAATGGCTACCGCTTAACAGCGGAATCGTTCAAGGGTGTCGACCAGAGTTTCCTTTGGGCGTTAGATACCAGCCGTAAGGCGTTAGTCGACGCAGGTATTGATCTGAATGCCGATATTTTAGAGCGTACAGGCGTGATCATGGGTGCCCTTTCGTTCCCAACTACACGTTCAAACGATTTGTTTCTGCCGATGTATCACTCAGTGGTCGAAAAAGCACTTAAAGATAAATTGGCTAATGACCAGTTTTCACTGCTACCAACCAATGAAACCGCGCAAGACCTCAATCCGATCAATGGTGCAGCGGCACACAACGCCTCTAAGTTAGTGGCTGATGCCTTGGGTTTAGGCAACGTGCAACTTAGCCTAGATGCCGCATGTGCAAGTTCAGTATATTCATTGAAGTTAGCGTGTGATTACTTGAACACGGGCAAAGCCGACATGATGTTGGCAGGCGCGGTATCCGGTGCTGACCCATTCTTTATCAACATGGGTTTTTCCATCTTCCACGCTTACCCTGATCACGGTGTGTCGGTTCCGTTTGATAGCAATAGTAAAGGTCTGTTTGCTGGCGAAGGTGCCGGTGTTTTAGTGCTAAAACGTTTGGCTGATGCAGAGCATGATGGCGACAATATCTACGCAGTCGTCAGCGGTATTGGCTTGTCGAACGATGGCCGTGGCCAGTTCGTATTAAGCCCAAACAGCAAAGGACAAGTACAAGCCTTTGAACGCGCTTACGAGGCATCAAATCTAACACCAGACAGCATCGAAGTGATTGAGTGTCACGCAACTGGAACACCATTAGGTGACAAGGTTGAGTTAACCTCAATGGAACGATTCTTTACTGAGAAATTGAATGGTTCTAACCCGCCATTGATTGGCTCTGCGAAGTCAAACCTCGGTCACTTACTGACTGCGGCAGGTATGCCAGGGATCATGAAGATGATCTTTGCGATGAAAGAAGGCGTGCTTCCTCCAAGTATTAATCTGGACAAACCACTATCGTCACCTGAAGGTTTATTTGGCCCACAGACGCTACCAACACAGGTTCAACCTTGGCCAAGTAAAGCGGGCAACTCAGAGCGATGTTCGGGTGTTTCTGTCTTTGGTTTCGGTGGTTGTAACGCTCACTTATTGCTTGAAGCGTATTCAGACACTCGTCATGTAAACCAGACTCAAGAGTCGGCTTCTCCAAGCCTACAACCGTCTAATTTAAGCATTACAGGTCTAGCGTCTCACTTTGGTTCTCTGCAAAGCATCAACGCGCTAAGCACTGCGATTGAGACCAACAACGATGCTTTCATTGCTTTACCTAAGAAACGCTGGAAAGGCTTAGACCAACATCCAGAACTACTGAGTCAGTTTGGTTTACACGGTATTCCAAACGGAGCCTACATCGATCAGTTCGATCTCGACTTCCTTCGCTTCAAAGTGCCGCCAAATGAAGATGACCGTTTGATCTCTCAGCAGTTGCTACTGATGAAAGTTGCAGACGAAGCGATCAAAGATGCCAAGCTTGTTGCTGGTCAAAAGGTTGCTGTACTCGTCGCAATGGAAACTGAGCTTGAGATGCACCAATTCCGTGGACGCGTAAACCTGCATAGCCAACTGGCTGACAGCTTTGCCAACATGGGTATTGAGCTAACACAAGACGAATACCAATCGCTAGAAACCATCGCGATGGACAGTGTGATGGACGCAGCCAAACTGAACCAATACACCAGTTTCATCGGCAATATCATGGCTTCGCGTATCTCTTCATTGTGGGACTTTAACGGCCCTGCCTTTACGATTTCAGCCGCTGAACAGTCGGTTGCTCGTTGTATCGATGTCGCGCAAAACTTAATGTCGCAAGAATCAATGGACGCCGTTGTAATTGCAGCCGTTGACCTAAGCGGCAGTGCAGAACATGTGATTCTGAAGAACAGCGTGACCCCAGTGTCACTTGCTCCAAAATTCGGACAACCGCAAGACGGCAGTTGGAATGTGGGCGAAGGCGCAGGTGCAATTGTTCTTGTTGAAGAGAGTCGAGTGGCGAGCAACCAAGATGCGGCTTACGGCAGCATCAACGCATTGGCGTTTGGTTCAAGCGAGAATAACAACGCCGTTGCTGATGAGTTACTGACTCAAGTCGGTATGAGCTCAAACGATGTTTATCTGCTTGAGCTTAACCATGCACCTGAATCTTCATTACATCAGTCTTCGTCTCTAAGTTTCGCGAACACAAAGACGACTCAAGCGAGTCAGCGTGTTGGTCATTGCTCTGCAGCTTCTGGTATGGCAAGCCTGCTACACAGTCTGCTCAACCTGAACCTTGAGTCTCTGAATCCGAATGTCAGTTCTAAGAACGCGATTGTTGCCAACATCAGCGAAGGACAATGTTCACAGCTGCTACTAAGCCAGTCGAGTGTTGAATCTCAATCACTGTCCGTTCGTTTAAGCAGTGAACTGGCGAGTGATGCTAAGCGTCAATTGGTTAAACAAGTGGCTCTTGGTGGTCGCGATATTTATCAACACATCGCAGAGACACCAATCGCTAACCTAGCGCATATTCAACAGAAAGCTTCTGGTAAACAAGCAGCAAGAGTGGCGTCGATTCCAACGACAGCAAGCATTCAAGCAGCCCTTGCGCAAAAAGAGTTAGAGAAGAAGGCATTAGCGCAGAACGCGGCAGAGCCAGTCATCGAAACTCCTAAATCAGTATCCCCTACTCTGGCGCCAACTCGCCACAGTCAGCTAACAGGTAACCACAGCAATATGACTCATGTCCTATCCGCTAAAAATGGCGCGTCTCAAATCGACGCGACATTACAGCCGTCTGTAACACCACACAACCAAGCTTTTGCTCAAAACCAGCAAGCAGCACAGCAAGTACACAAAGCATTCCTGCACACACGTGCCCAAGGCATGCAGATGGCTGATGCGCTATTAAAAGCACAGCTAAACGCAGTGACGTCTGGTTTAGATAGCTCAGCCGAAACATCAACTCAGCCTGTTCAAGCTCAACCAACTCAGGTTCAGTCAGCGCCAGTAAACGCACTTGCGACACCTGCACCAGTAAAACCTATCCGTAAACCATGTATCTGGGATTACGATGATCTGGTTGAGTACGCGGAAGGCGACATCGCCAACGTATTTGGCCCTGACTACGCGATCATCGATAGCTACTCGCGCCGCGTTCGTTTGCCAACCACCGACTACCTACTGGTATCTCGTGTCACTAAGCTCAACGCGACAATGAACGAGTACAAACCAAGCACAATGACCACCGAATACGACATCCCAGTTGATGCGCCGTATCTTGTTGATGGTCAGATCCCTTGGGCTGTTGCAGTTGAATCTGGTCAGTGTGACTTAATGCTGATCAGCTACTTAGGCATTGATTTTGAAAACAAAGGCGAGCGTGTTTATCGCCTGCTTGATTGTACGCTGACCTTCCTTGGCGACTTGCCTCGTGGTGGCGATACGCTGCGTTACGACATCTCAATCAACAGCTTTGCTCGCAATGGCGACACGCTACTGTTCTTCTTCTCGTACGAATGTTTCGTTGGCGACAAGATGATCCTGAAAATGGATAACGGTTGTGCAGGCTTCTTTACTGATGAAGAGCTAGCCGATGGCAAAGGTGTGATTCACACTGAAGATGAAATCAAGGCTCGTAAGCTGGCAACTAAGCAACGCTTCGACCCTATGTTGCATTGTCCTAAAACCCAGTTTAACCACCAAGAACTGCGCCACCTACTGACTGCAAACATTGCAGAGTGTTTTGGTCCAACTCACCAATCTGATCGCCACCAGCCTTCTCTATGCTTCAGCTCAGAGAAGTTCATGATGATCGAAAAGGTCAGCCGTGTTGAACCGCAAGGCGGCACATGGGGACTTGGGCTGATTGAAGGTCACAAGCAGCTAGAACCTGAGCACTGGTACTTCCCTTGTCACTTCAAAGATGATTCAGTAATGGCTGGCTCTTTGATGGCAGAAGGTTGTGGTCAACTGCTTCAATTCTTCATGATGCACCTTGGCATGCATACGCTTGTTCAAAATGGTCGTTTCCAACCGCTTGAAAATGCGCCTCAACAAGTACGCTGTCGTGGTCAAGTTCTCCCACAATCGGCAGAGCTGACTTACCGCATGGAAGTGACCGAGATTAGTCTAAGCCCTCGCCCATACGCGAAAGCTAACATCGATATTTTACTGAACGGCAAAGTGATTGTTGATTTCCAAAACTTGGGTGTGATGATCAAAGAAGACGACGAATGTACTCGTTACCTACCTTCTTTAGAAACAGCTGTCGCGACCCCTGTTATCGAAAACTTGGACCATAAAAGCTTGGGCCATACACCAGCAGTGAACCAACAAGCTTCAGCAAATGCGCCACTTATGGCTCAAATTGAAGACCTAGAAACTGCGCCAAACAAAGGTGTGATTCCACTTCAACACGTTGAAGCTCCGGTGACTCCAGATTACCCGAACCGAACACCCGATACGGTTCCGTTCACGCCTTATCACATGTTCGAATTCGCGACTGGTGATATCGAGAAATGTTTCGGCCCTGACTTCTCTATTTACCGTGGCATGATTCCACCACGTACTCCGTGTGGCGACTTGCAGTTAACCACTCGTGTCGTTGAGATCGACGGCAAGCGTGGCGACTTCAAGAAACCTTCATCGTGTATCGCTGAATACGAAGTGCCAGAAAATGCATGGTACTTTGATGAAAACAGCCACCATACCTTGATGCCTTATTCAGTATTGATGGAGATTTCACTGCAGCCAAACGGCTTCATCTCTGGCTACATGGGCACCACACTAGGCTTCCCAGGTGAAGAACTGTTTTTCCGTAACCTAGACGGCAGCGGCAAAATGCTGCGTAACGTCGACTTGCGTGGCAAAACGATCACCAACGATTCTCGCCTGCTTTCAACCGTAATGATGGGTACAAACATCGTACAGAGCTTTAGCTTCGAACTGAGCACTGACGGCGTGCCTTTCTACGAAGGTACAGCGGTATTTGGTTACTTCAAAGGCGCAGCACTGAAAGACCAACTTGGTTTGGACAACGGTAAGGTGACTCATCCTTGGCACGTTGATAACAACCGCACACCGGATGTAAACATCAACCTGTTAGACAAAACGACGCGTTACTTCAATGCACCTGTTTCTGCTACTGGTGAAGTGCAAGAGCACTACCAACTGGCTGGTGGTCGTTTGAACTTTATCGATACGGTGCAGATCACTAGCGATGGTGGTAAAGACGGCCTTGGTTACCTATACGCTGAGCGTACGATTGACCCAAGCGATTGGTTCTTCCAGTTCCACTTCCATCAAGATCCGGTAATGCCTGGCTCTCTAGGTGTCGAAGCGATCATCGAACTGATGCAAACATACGCGCTAAACAAAGATCTTGGCGCTGGCTTCCGCAACCCGAAGTTTGGTCAAATCCAATCGGAAGTGAAATGGAAATATCGTGGTCAGATTAACCCTCTGAACAAACAGATGTCTCTGGATGTCCACATCACTGCGATTAAAGATGAAGACGGTAAACGCATCATCGTTGGTGACGCAAACCTGAGCAAAGATGGTCTGCGTATTTACGAAGTGAAAGACATCGCTATTTGTATCGAAGAAGCATAAGCCTGACACGGAACTAGGAAAGAAATAACTATGACAACTCAAACTACAATCAATAACGAAAAGCTATCTCCGTGGCCTTGGCAGATCGAAGAGAACACAACGCGTTTCGATAACGCAGCAATGTCGACAATCTTGAAAGATTTAAGCCTTGCTTGTTACGTGGTGAACCACCCAGAAAAAGGCTTAGGCGTAAGCCAACAAGCTGAGATTGCATCAAGCGATTCAGCAAGCTCTTCGAACAGCCAACCTGTTAGCGCCTTTGCTCCCGCTCTTGGTACACAAAGCCTAGGCGACGAAGATTTTCGTCGCTGCCACGGCGTGAAATACGCTTACTACGCGGGCGCAATGGCTAACGGCATTTCATCTGAAGAGTTGGTGATTGCGCTTGGCCAGGCAGGCATTCTTTGTTCATTTGGCGCGGCGGGCTTAATCCCGTCTCGCGTTGAGCAAGCTATCAACCGCATTCAAGCTGCACTGCCAAACGGTCCTTACGCGTTTAACTTGATTCACAGCCCAAGTGAACCCGCGCTAGAGCGCGGTAGTGTTGAGCTGTTTTTGAAGCACAAAGTGAAAACGGTTGAGGCTTCAGCATTCTTAGGTTTAACACCGCAAATCGTTCACTACCGTGCCGCTGGCCTTAGCCGCGATGCACAAGGTGAGATTCAGATTGGCAACAAGGTTATTGCTAAGGTAAGCCGTACTGAAGTCGCTAGTAAGTTCATGCAGCCTGCTCCTGTGAAAATGCTGCAAGCTTTGGTTGATGAAGGCCGAATCACAGCAGAACAGATGGAGCTAGCACAGCTGGTTCCTATGGCGGATGACATTACTGCAGAAGCCGATTCTGGTGGTCACACCGATAATCGTCCGCTAGTAACTCTACTACCAACGATTCTTGCCCTGAAAGAGCAAATCCAAGCTCAGTACCAATTCAAAACACCGCTACGTGTCGGTTGTGGTGGTGGCGTAGGTACGCCTGACGCTGCTCTAGCAACGTTTAACATGGGTGCGGCATACATTGTTACCGGTTCTATCAACCAAGCGTGTGTTGAGGCTGGCGCGAGCGAGCACACACGTAAGCTACTTTCGACAACCGAAATGGCTGACGTGACTATGGCTCCGGCAGCAGACATGTTCGAAATGGGCGTGAAGCTGCAAGTGGTTAAACGTGGCACCTTGTTCCCAATGCGTGCAAACAAGCTGTACGAGATCTACACACGTTACGACTCGATTGAAGCGATTCCAGTTGAAGAGCGTCAAAAGCTAGAGAAGCAGGTATTCCGTTCAACTCTGGATGATATTTGGGCTGGTACTGTGGCGCACTTTAACGAGCGCGACCCTAAACAGATCGAACGTGCTGAAGGCAATCCAAAACGCAAAATGGCGTTGATCTTCCGTTGGTACTTGGGGCTTTCGAGCCGTTGGTCAAACACGGGCGAACAAGGTCGTGAGATGGATTACCAAGTATGGGCAGGCCCGGCACTTGGCGCATTCAACGCATGGGCGAAAGACAGCTACCTAGACGATTACCAACAGCGTAATGCGGTCGACCTTGCTAAGCATTTGATGCACGGTGCGGCGTACTTGGCTCGTGTTAACTTGTTGACTTCACAAGGTATCAAACTTGATCCAGAGCTAGCACGTTGGAAGCCAACGCAAAGAATGGCATAGGCATTTCAATGTAGCGTTAATTAAGCTCAACGAATAAAAAAAGCGACCACTAAGGTCGCTTTTTCTTTAGGCGTTCTTATCTAAACTAGATAGACGATCAAGATTTCTGCATACGCTTTTTCAGTCGAGCTAAGTCAATTTCACTAGAGCGAACGGTCAACTTAATACACTCGTAGTCGTACTCTTCTTTTACCACACTCATGTTTGAGCGAATCTCACCAATGATGCCTTGGCCAGAATAAGGAATCGTGATCTCTTCTTCGATCATGCCTTCTTCAGCAACACCAACGATGTACTTGTGCAGTTTGGTGATATCCAGAGGATCACGAGTTGACGTTAGCATCGCATCTGGGAATTCTTCGATCAGCTCTAATTGCTGCTCTTCAGTCAATCTATCGCACTTATTCAGCACTAATAGTTTTTCGCTGCCTTCAACGCCCACTTGAGCTAATACGTCGTGCACTACATCAAGTTGTGCGCGGAATGAAACGTCAGAAGCATCAACGACATAAAGCAGCAACGAAGCATCATGCGCTTCTGCTAGCGTTGAGTGGAACGAAGCAACCAGATCGTGTGGCAATTTCTTGATGAAACCCACTGTATCTGAAACCAGAATACGCGGTTGAGTGATTGGCTGAAGCGCACGAACCGTGGTGTCTAGCGTTGCGAACAGTTTATCTTCACCCACCACTTCGGTTGCGGTCATTGCACGCATCATCGAAGATTTACCGGCATTGGTGTAGCCAACTAAAGCAACAGTGAAAAGCTCCGCGCGCCTTGTGCGTCGGGTCTTCATTTCATCTTGTACGCTGACTAGTTCACGCTTAAGCGCAGCAATTTGGTCACGTACGTTACGACGGTCTAGCTCTAGTGAAGTTTCACCGGCGCCCTGACCCATTTGACGCTCTTTATCACCCTCAGCCGTTTCACGAAGTCGTGGCACTAAGTAGTTTAGACGAGCGATATCAACTTGCAGGCGAGCAGTACGAGTACGAGCGTGACGGCTGAAGATTTCGATGATGATGCCAGTACGGTCAAATACTTCCACACCCAAACTCGCCTCAACAGTGCGCAGTTGAGATGGGCTTAAATCACAGTCAAAGACCACAACATCAGCAGCGCCGTATTGGAAATTGCCCGTTGGAAGATCATCAAAATCTAGCTCGTCGATTTCTGAATCAAATAGGCCTGATTCATCAAGGAAGTCTTCATCTTCTGCTTCTTCAATCGAACCTTGGTAACCAGTTAGATGAGCAATTTCCGCAAGCTTACCAGCACCCAACACGTTTTGTCGTTGAGCTGAACTGTGGTGCTGCGATTGAGTACCAACCACTTTAAACCCTAGGGTTGTTACTAAGCGAGCAAGTTCGGCAAGAGACTCTTTTGCTTCGTCACCTTTGAAGTCCGGTGTCGTAATAGAAATAAGTAAAGCGTTACTAGCTGAGGGTTTTGCTGTTAGTTTCATGTATTCTTCTGTTTATGCACTAATGTGCAACCTAGTATTTGGTCTAAAGTAGCGCGATCCTACGCTGTTCTCGGTCAGCTTTATAGAGCTAACGGAGGCTAATTAGCGATATTATTGCAGTTAATCCATTTATCTCGTTTATCCCTCTGTTTTCGTGAGGAAATAAAACAGGCTAAAACACAAAAAAGACAGCATCACGTTACTTATTATAAGTTAGTGATACTGCCTTTGTTTAAGCTTAGACTCTCATTGAGCTACTGTCTCAAAAACTAAAAATCAATTCTCGCTTCAGTCTGAGCATCAAAGAATACCGCCTTTGATAAGTCAAAATGCAGCGGCGCCATTTGCCCAACTGACACTTCAAATTCTGGCGACAAGCGACACGCTACTTCTTGGTCGTTCACTTTCACCATCGCAATCGTATCTGGCCCTGTAGGTTCCAAGACTTCCAGCTGTAAATCTAGCTTGGTCGTTGCCGACACATCTTCACTTTCCTGCTCAGTGATGTGTTCAGGGCGCAGGCCAATCACCACTTCTTTGCCATCTTGTTCACGCATGCTTTGTGGTAATCGAATGTGGTGCTCTTGCTCAGACGTACCCGTTACTTTGATGATCGGATTCTGATCATCATCCAAATCCACCATGGTCTTAATGAAATTCATTGATGGTGAACCCATAAAGCCCGCGACAAACATATTGTTTGGCTTGGTGTAGATCTCTTGTGGCGTACCGAGTTGCTGCAGCTCTCCATCTTTCATTACCGCAATACGATCAGCCAGAGTCATCGCCTCAATCTGATCATGAGTCACGTAAACAATGGTAGTGTTGAGCTTTTGGTGCAGACGTTTAATCTGATGACGCATTTCCACACGCAGCTTGGCATCCAAGTTAGAAAGCGGCTCATCGAACAGATACAGCTTAGGACGACGCGCCAAAGCACGCCCCATCGCGACACGTTGACGCTGACCTCCAGATAGCTGTGATGGTTTACGATCAAGCAGTTGTTCGATTTGTAGCATTTCAGCGACTCGATTCACTTCTGCATCAATTTCGTCTTGTGGCATCTTGCGGATCTTCAAGCCGAAGGCGATATTGCCGCGTACCGTCATGTTTGGGTAAAGTGCGTACGACTGGAATACCATCGCGATGTCGCGGTCTTTAGGTTCAACCTGGGCCACGTCAACACCATCAATCACGATTTCACCCGAGCTAATATTTTCTAGCCCAGCAATGGTGTTCATTAGGGTGGATTTTCCACACCCCGAAGGGCCGACAAGTATCAAGAACTCCCCCGAATCGATACTGATGTCGATGCCCTTTAACGTTTCGTTGTCCGCGTTGCGATAGGTTTTACGGATCTGTTTTAAATCTAATGTTGCCATGGGTAATTATCCTTTTACTGATCCTGCCGTTAGGCCACGAACAAAATATTTTCCTGCGAAGACATACACCAACAGCGTTGGCAGCGCGGCGATGATCGCGGCAGCCATATCAACGTTGTATTCTTTAACGCCCGTGCTGGTGTTGACTAAGTTATTTAATGCTACGGTGATTGGCTGAGTCTCTGAGCCGGAATACACCACCCCGAACAAGAAATCGTTCCAGATTGCGGTGAACTGCCAGATCACCGTCACCATGATGATAGGCGTAGAGATCGGTAATAAGATCTTGAAGAAAATGGTAAAGAAGCCTGCACCATCCAGTTTTGCTGCTTTGATCAATTCATCCGGAATCGAGATGTAGAAGTTACGGAAAAACAGAGTTGTAAACGCCATGCCGTAGATAACGTGCACAATCACCAAGCCGATGGTTGTGTTCGCTAGCCCCATCTTGCCGAGCATGGTTGCCATTGGTAGTAGCACCACTTGGAACGGAATGAAGCAACCAAACAACAGTAAGCTGAAGAACAGATTCGAGCCTCGGAATTGCCATTTCGTCACTACATAACCATTGAATGCACCGAGCAATGTTGAAATCGCAACCGCAGGAATCACCATTTGGAACGAGTTCCAGAAGTAGCCTTTGATGCCTTCACATTTCACGCCCGTACAGGCGGTGTCCCACGCTTTATACCAAGCATCAAACACCCACTCTTTCGGTAAGCTCATCAAGTTACCTGCCTTAATGTCTGGCAGAGTTTTGAATGAGGTCAGCGCCATGACAAACAATGGCATTAGATACACCAAGCAGAAGAAAAGCAGTGCTGAATAAATAAAGATTCGAGCAAAATTGATGTTATTCATCATGACTTTTTCTCCCTAAGTTCAGAGTAAAGATAAGGCACGAGAATCGCTAAGATACCAGCAAGCATCATCATGGCACTGGCAGCACCAAGGCCGATTTGTCCACGCGTAAATGAGTGTGCGTACATGAATAGCGCAGGAAGATCCGATGAATAACCTGGGCCACCTGCCGTCATTGCCGTCACAAGGTCGAAACTCTTAATCGCAATGTGTGAGGTGATGATCACCGCGCTGAAAACCACAGGGCGCAAGCAAGGTAGAATGATTTTGAGATAGATAGTGGGTAAGCTTGCCCCATCAATTTGAGCGGCTTTGATGATTGAAGAATCAATGCCACGAAGGCCGGCTAAGAACATCGCCATCACGAAGCCTGACGACTGCCAAAGTGCTGCGATAACCAAGGTATACACCGACATTTCAGAGTCGACTAACCAATCGAATTTGAAGTCGGTAAAGCCCCAATCTTGCATCAGTTTTTCAATGCCAAGACCCGGATTGAGAATCCATTTCCAAGCGGTACCCGTCACGATGAATGACAAGGCCATTGGGTATAAATAAATGGTACGAATCGCGCCTTCTTGGCGGATATTTTGGTCAAGCAACACAGCCAAACCAACACCTAACAAGATAGCAATCGCCATGAATAGAAAACCAAACACACCGAGGTTGGTGATTGAGGTGATCCAGCGATCGTTATCCATCAGCTTTTCATATTGGGTTAAACCAACGAAGTTAAAGCTCGGCAGAAATCGAGAGTTGGTGAACGACAATGCGGCCGTCCAAAATATATAACCGTAGATACACACCACGGTCACTAACGCAGTTGGCGCCAGCACAATTTTAGGTAACCAATGTTGCAACCTGTCAGCAAAACTCGGTTTCGGTGCCGGCTGGCTCCTTGTTGGTTTTGGAGTCGACTCAGTCAAAACATGCTCCATAACTTATCCTTGTTGCACAATCGAGCCAATGGCTTACCTTTCGGCACCACATCAGCATCACGCATATTAGAATGGGGAGTGAAGAGCAGATAGGCTCCCTACGAGCCTACCCACCCTGGGGGTTCGATAAAGCAACACAACCCGACACTCACGTGCGTTGTGTGTCACTTATCAAGTTTGATTAGATAGCCGCTTTCACTGCTTTTGCTAACTTAGCTGCCGCTTGTTTCGGATCGGCATCTTTCTCATTGAAGAAATTGGTCACTACGTCATAGATAGCGCCTTGAGCGTAGCTTGTTGTCGCTAGGCCGTGAGCCATACTCGGAACAAGATCGCCCGATTCAGCACTTGCTTTGAAGGTTGCCATTGAGTCCAACGCACATTGGTCAAACTTAGACATATCCATATCTAGACGTACAGGGATAGAACCTTTGTTAAGGTTAAAGACTTCTTGGAAATCTTTGGTAAGAATGGTTTTCGCTAGGTCTTGCTGCGCTTTTTGGTTCTCTTTGTCACTTAACTCAAAGAACGCAAAGCTATCGATATTGAAGGTAAATTGGCCGTCAGTACCTGGAGCTGGTGCACAGATGTAATCTTTACCCGGCACTTTACCTGCCGCAGTAAATTCACCTTTCGCCCAGTCACCCATGATTTGCATCGCGGCTTCGCCATTGATAACCATTGACGTTGATACGTTCCAATCACGACCGGGAGAGTTGCTGTCGATGTAGTCACGCATCTTTTTGAACTTGGTGAAGACTTCCACCATCTTGTCGCCAGATAACACATCCATATCAAGATCAACGAACGCTTTGTTGTAATCTTCACTGCCTAATACATCAAGTGCTACTGCTTCGAATACCGTCGCGTCTTGCCAAGGCTGGCCACCATGAGCCAGTGGAATGAAGCCAGCCGCTTTAATCTTGTCTGCAGCAACAAAGAACTCATCTAACGTAGTTGGAACCGTAACGCCTGACTTTTCTAAAACAACAGGGTTAGCCCAAAGCCAGTTAACACGGTGAACGTTAACAGGAACCGCGACATATTCACCATCCCACTTCATCACTTTAGTCACTACTTCTGGTAGTAGTTCATCCCACTGTTCTTGTTTCGCTGTTGCATCGAGAGACGTTAGAAAACCTAAACCACCCCACTCCTGAATATCATGACCTTTGATCTGCGCTGCAGATGGTGGGTTGCCTGATACTGCTCGCGTTTTTAAAACGGTCATCGCACTTTCACCGCCGCCACCAGCCACTGCAAAGTCTTTCCAAGTATGGCCTTGTTCTTCAATCATCTCTTTCAGTACCGCAGCGGATTTCGCTTCGCCACCGGCAGTCCACCAGTGAAGCACTTCCACTTCACCAGCTTGAGAAAATGTTGAGGCAGCAAGAAGAGATAGAGTAAGTAGGGTTTTATTGATTTTCATTATAATCTTCCATGTTTAGCGGACTCGACGTCCGGTTCAATAAAGAGTCTACTTATTTTGATTTTTAGGATTGAAACAAAAGGTAAGACTTATGTAACACAATTGTTACATTATACTTCTAAGCCTCTTGGTATATAGACTTTGGCTTCTAGGCCACCATGAGAGGAGTTGCGAATAATGAGATCTCCGCCGTGTCCATGCAGAATGTTTCGACAGATCCCGAGGCCAAGTCCGTGTCCTTGGTCATCGGTTGCGAGCCTAAAGTAGGGTTCGAAAACCAACTCTAACTTGTCTTCAGGGATACCCTTACCGTGATCTTGAATCGTCACAACCACCCATACAGAATCACTACCGATATCTACCTCAGCTGATTTCCCATATTTCACCGCATTATCTATGAGGTTGGTCAGCACACGTTTTATGGCTAATGGTTTGGCGACTAACGGTTCAACCACGGACGGCTCAAACTCAACTAAGGTTTGATGTTGGTTGTGCAGTTCAATTACAGAGAGCATCATCTCGTTGAGATCGATAATGGCATTGTTTTCATGAAGGTCTGTGTCTCTCACAGCCTGAAGAGCACCTTTAACCATCATCTCAAGCTCATCAAGATCTTTATTGAATTTGTCTTTCTTTACTTCACTTTCCAACAATTCTGCCCGTAACCTGAGTCGGGTGATAGGTGTCTTTAAGTCATGAGAAATAGCAGAGAAAAGATGTTCACGGTCGGCAACATAGCGACGAATCCGTTGCTGCATGCGATTAAAAGCTCGGGTCGCGGTGACCAGTTCTGTTGCCCCTTCTTCGTTAAGCGGAGGCTGCTGAATATCCATACTCATTTCATTAGCCGCTCTTGCTAACTTTTTGAGAGGACGCACTTGGCGACGAATCATAAAATAGGTAAGTACAAGCAGAATGAGCGTTGAAGATACTAAGAAAATCACCTGTTCCCGACCGAGAATTGTATCGTCGAGCTTTACATAAGGCGCAGGCAACAACGCCGCAATATAGACCCATTCATGGCTCTTTAATTCTATTTGGACAACCAGAATAGGAGGATTGAGAGGTTCTAACGTTAGAGTATGATGTGCCCACGATCGCGGGAGGTCGCTTAAATAGATATCATTTTTAAGCAAACGAAGATGCTCAGGTCGCGAAAAGTCGACCCTTACCGATTCGACTTTATTGAGCTTGCTACTTAAAACACTTTCTATCGCTTCTATCGATGCGGTTTTTAAGCGGGTGTCAGGGATAGGCTCAACAATCAAAGCCTCTTTATTGAAAGAAACGAAGAAGCGCGTACCGCCCATATTGCGGATTTGATCCAACACGATATGGCGATATTTAACGGGCAGAGACTGGAAGAAAGTCACCGTCGAGGCAAACATATTGGCCATGCTTGAAGAGGCAGAACGAATCCCCTCCAGTTCTTTGTGTTTGGATTCGCTATACCAAATAGACGTTGCGATACCTTGAGCTATCACCACAGCTAACAAGGTCAGTAACAATGTTCTGGCAACCAAAGAGTTTGGCTTTAACCGACTCAACCCGTTCATAGGAAATACTTCATTGCCGAGGTGCTCATTAACATCACTTGATTATCAGTGTTCATACTGAACAGGCACAGCGAGGATATAGCCATTACCGCGCATGGTTTTGATGTAGTGAGGATACTTGCCACTGTCGCCCAATCGGCTTCTCAGACGACTAAGCTGCACATCAATGCCTCGCTCAAAAGGCAACGCTTCACGGCCTCTGGTCGCGAATGAGATAGTGTCACGGTCGAGAACTTCGTTAGGGCGAGTTAAGAACAACATCAACAGAGAAAAATCACTGCCCGACAAATCCATCTCTTCCGAGTTTTCATTGTGGGAAATTCGATGCGCTAACGTATCAAGCGTCCAATCACCAAAAACAATCTGTTTTGGCAATGCATCACTTGTCTTGTCATCCACCACTTGAACGCGGCGCAACAACGCTTTGATACGCGCCATTAACTGACGAGGGCTAAACGGCTTGGCAATGTAATCATCAGCACCAATTTCTAAGCCGATAATTTGGTCGGTTTCATCCGATACGGCAGTCAGCATGATGATAGGCACATTCGATTGCTTACGGACGCGTTGACACAAGGTAAAACCATCGTCACCGGGTAGCATCACATCAAGCAGAATCAGATCTGGATAACCTTGGTTTTGCAGATGAGCTTCTAGTTCAACACCGTCTCCCACAGAAGAAACATCGAAACCAGATTTTGTGAGGTACTCTTCCAGCAGCTCGCGGATTTCTTGATCATCATCCACCACGAGAATTCGAGTATTTGTTGGCATCGCCCAAACCTATTAAATTTACAACTTATTCACATAGTGTATAGGCTGGCCGATTGTTTGATTATTGACATGTTTGTAAAGTTAGAAGAACAAACAGATAAAGATCACAACTTAGTGACCTCTATCTGAATCTTAACGGCTTAATCCGCTATTAGTTGATTATGACGAGCAGCTTATCTCCATGGCTTTGCCCCACTCAGGAGGTAGAGCCGCTAGATGTTCATAGTCCGGATGTTCCGCATAAGGGTTTGCAAGCACCACCATCAAAGCGTCAATGTCGCTACTATCACCGCGCTCAGCTTTATCGATAGCTAGTTGAGCTAGATAGTTTCTGAGAATGTATTTCGGGTTTACCTGTCGCATGTTTTCGCAGCGCTTTACCACTGAACTCTCTTCTAATTCGCAGCGCTGTAAATAGTTATCTACCCATAGCTTCGCGGCCTCGCGATCGATAACCAAATCAATCACTTCTTGCGGCTGCAAGGTATCCAAATTCGACAACGTTCTAAAAAATCTTGGGTAGTCGACTTTGTTTTGCGACATCAGCTCGAACATAGATTCAAACAAACGACTGTCACCTTCTTGTTTCGAAAGTAGCCCCAACTTACGACGCATCATCTGACTAAAGTAACCGTTCATTTGCGGTTCGTACTGCTCTAAAGCCGCCTCTAAGTCGGCCTTATCCACCAGCGGAGAAAGTGAGTGAGCCAGTGCCGACAGGTTCCAAAGCCCTATTCTTGGCTGCTGGTTAAAAGCATAACGACCTTGGTAATCCGAGTGATTACAGATCAATCTTGGGTCATATTCATCAAGAAACGCGAACGGACCATAATCGAAAGTTTGCCCGATGATCGACATGTTATCGGTGTTCATCACGCCATGAGCAAAACCATTCGCTTGCCACAACGCAATCATCTCCGCGGTACGGTCAACAATCTGATTAAACATAGCAGCGTAGGGTTTCTCTTCATCGAGACACTCAGGGAAGTGCCATTCAATGACTTTATCGGCCAGCAACTTATGCTCAGCCAACTGATTGGTATAAAACAGATGTTCAAAGTGACCGAAACGGATGTGTGATTCGGCAGCACGCACCAACAATGCGCCCCACTCTTGCTTCTCTCGATATACCGGTGTGTCGCTGGTCATCATAGCCAACGCGCGAGTGGTTGGGATATTGAGCCCTGCCATCGCTTCGCTACATAAGTACTCACGAACGGTTGATCGAATAACAGCGCGTCCATCGCCCATACGTGAATAGGGCGTTTTACCGGCACCTTTAAGGTGTAAATCGAACGTTTCGCCACTTTTCGCGACAATTTGAGCTAATAACAGCCCTCTTCCATCACCTAAATCCGGGTTATAAGAACCAAACTGGTGGCCTGCGTATTTCATTGCTACAGGCGAAAACTGCTCAGGTTCAACATTGCCAGATAACGTTTCAAGCAATTCCTCGGAAGCATCATCAAATGACAAAAAACCGAGTTCATCCGCAAGCTTATGGTTCCATGCGAGCCATTGGACATTGCTGAGCGGTGTAGGTTGAATTGGGGTATAGAACAGTCGAGGTAATGCAGTAAATCGATTGTTAAATGAAATAGAATCCCAGACAGACATGAGAGATACACTGTAGATAAAAGATAACTTAAGATTATCACAGTTTCGTAACAACTTCAGAAGTGCGATGGCGCTTGTTTATAGAGGTAAAGTGATAAACCATTCCACAGGAAGAAAGTGGTGACTAGGAGTAAATTACTGGGGGATGCTTGCTAGAAGAAGATGACTAAGAAAAAGTTAAGTGGCTAGCCTGATGAGAAAAGCCACATTTATAAGAGAAAGAGTTCTGACTTTGAAGACTTTTTAACAAGTGATTTCATAATAAAAACTAAAACTATAGAGCCATGAAGCTGACTACATTAGAGCAAGAATACCCACTAGAGAAAGGGTAGAGAAAATCCAAGTACGACTGATTACGCCAAAGTTACTGTGTTGAATCATTTCTTGATGCTGCATATGTCTCTCCTTGAGAACGTGATGGTGTAACTACAATATATCGGCTTTTCGCCAAAAGCAGCAAGCACATTAATATTAACCTTTTATGACAGCATCAAGAATATTCTGTAATCATTCACCTCTCTGATAAAACAGAAAGTTATGCTCGACTGGTCGTCGAAAGCAGTGCGCCAGCCCCAATAAAGACACCTCCAGTGACACGATTAAAGACCTTGGCTCGACCTTTCGCAAACAACCAATTTGACGACTTCGCCCCCAAGTAGGCATACACCAATAACCAAGACAATTCCATCACTGCGAAGGTAAAAGCAAACACGGTAAACTGTGGTAATAGCGCAATTGAGGGATCAATAAACTGTGGGAAAAGTGCAGTAAAAAACAAGATAGCTTTGGGGTTACTCGCGCCAACAATAAAGCCACTTAAGTAATGCTGCGCAGCGCTTTCTTTGACAGATTGAGCACCGCCTTGTTGATCCGATAACTTGTCATAATCTTGTTGGCTAGAGCGCAGAGACTTCCAACCGAGGAAGATCAGATAAGCTGCACCAGTCCATTTTATGACATTAAATACCACTTCAGACGAAGCAATAATTACCCCTAGCCCGGTAAACGATAAAGTTAAAATACCAGTAATCGCAGTTAAGCTCCCCAAGGCAGTAAATATCGATAATTTAAAGCCAGATTGCACACCTTTGGTCATGCACAATAAAGAACTTGGGCCTGGTGATGCCGTTAAAATTAGCACCGCTAATAAATAATAAATCCATGTATCAAAGCTCATCGTGAATCCTCCTTAACTCACTAAAACGACTAAATATTAAACACCAATATGTAATAAGCCCTCATATTAATCAACTAAATATTGCGCTTAACGTCTTCGATATAAATGCAAACATCTTTAATCTAGGCAATAAAAAACGCCATGCATTGCTGCATGGCGTTTAAATAAAAACGTTTCAAATCGAACGTCTTACTAGATGTCAGGTTCTAAGCTTACAGCCCTAAGATAGGGGCACTAACCTAATAATTGAAACCTAGTCTTTGTAGATAGAGAACTCATCAGCGCAAGCAACAAGCTGCTCACGAGTGATCATGAATACGCCATGACCACCGTTAGAGAATTCAATCCAAGTGAATGGAATCTCTGGGTACTGATCCATCATATGAACCATTGAGTTACCAACTTCACAGATAAGAATACCGTCGTCAGTTAGGTAGTCTGGTGCATTAGCTAAGATGCGACGAACCAATTTCAGACCGTCTGTACCCGCTGCTAGGCCAAGTTCTGGCTCGTGAGTAAACTCATCTGGCAGGCTGTTCATATCTTCTTCGTCCACGTAAGGTGGGTTAGATACGATCAGGTTGTATTTCTCTTTTGGCAAATCACGGAAAAGATCTGAACGGATTGGGAACACTTGCTGCTCCATGCCGTGATCTTGAACGTTCTGCTCTGCAACTTGCAATGCGTCAGTAGAGATATCAATCGCATCTACTTCAGCGTCTGGGAATGCGTGAGCACAAGCAATAGCGATACAACCACTACCCGTACACATATCCATGATGCGAGTTGGCTCTTCAGTTAACCAAGGTTGGAATTGAGCTTCGATCAGCTCACCAATTGGAGAACGAGGCACAAGAACGCGCTCATCAACGAAGAACTCAAGACCACAGAACCAAGCTTTGTTGGTTAGGTAAGCCGTTGGTGTACGATCATTAATACGCTTGATTACGCGCTCAACAATACGTAGACGTTCGCTGCTCGTTAGACGAGAGTTCATCACATGCGAAGGAACATCAATCGGCAGATAAAGAGTAGGTAAGATAAGTTGTACTGCCTCATCCCACGCGTTATCAGTGCCGTGACCATAAAATAGGCCCGCTGCGTTAAAGCGGCTAACAGTCCAACGAATCACATCTTGAAGCGTGTGTAGTTCTGATACCGCTTCTTCTACAAAAATCTTATCCAAAATTGTCTCCGAAAAGCGCTACAATACTGCTAATTACGTTTCTAATTAGAATTCATAACCTGATGAGCAAAAAAGACACCGACTTCGATGACGATTTCGCCCTGTTCAACGATGCAGTAAAGGGCGTTAAAAAGTTGCAACAGGATACCATAGTCCAGCAGCCAAAAAGAAATGCCAAGCAAAAAGAAATTACTCGAACGGCAAGACAAGCCAGTGATAGCGAGTTTTATTTCTCGGATGAGTTCATTCCGCATCTTAGCGAAGACGGTCCGACGCGTTATGCGCGTGATGATGTCTCTAAATATGAGGTCAAGCGCCTCCGTCGTGGTGTCTACGTGCCTGACGTGTATCTCGATATGCATGGTATGACTCAACAAGAAGCCAAACGTGAGCTTGGCGCGATGATTGCGCAATGCGTGAAAGAGAGCGTGGCGTGTGCCTGTGTTCAACACGGTATCGGTAAACACATCCTTAAACAGAAGGTGCCTTTGTGGTTAGCACAGCACCCAGACGTGATGGCTTTCCACCAAGCACCGTTAGAGTTTGGCGGCAATGGCGCGCTGTTAGTCTTGCTTTCGGTTCCTGAGAAGTAATTCTGGTTAACAAACTCTCTCTCACCAAAAAACAACAAAGGGCATCCCAATCATATTGAGATGCCCTTTCTAATTGTCTGCAACTTTGTCATCAAACAGAGCTCAACGAGCTTATGGATTGATGTTCCAAAGCAACTCACCTTTTTGTGTCTCAAGGTTGAAGTCGATACACGCTAGGCCCGAAGTGGGAAACATAGGCGGCGCCATGCCTGTTGCAAACTCTGCAGTTAGGTAGCCAACTAGAGGTAAATGAGAAACAAATAAAATGGTCTCTAGTTTTTCTACTTCAGCCATTGCTAAGGTCAAATCAAACACATCGTCGGACATTCCATAAGGCGTAATATCATCACAGGTTTCTACTTTCTTTCCAGAAAACGCCTGAGAGATCTCTAACCACGTTTCTTGTGCCCTTAAATATGGGCTCACCAGCACTTTATCGAATTGACTAATCCCCTGCTCATTTGCAGCTTGTGCCACGGCAAGAGAAGCCATTTTCCCGCGCTTGGTCAACGCTCTTTCTACATCCGAGTTGGCAAAATGTTCTGCTTCACCGTGGCGCATAATGAATATTTTCATGTTCAATCCTGTCTTCGTAACATGTCGAAAGTCGATATATCCCATATATCAGCGAAACGCTACTTAGGTTTGGCTCTCAATCCAGAGAAACCGCAGTCAATATAAATAATTATATCAAGTCACTTGCCAAAGAGTTCGACTTTCTTAACAATCTTGTTAAAAGAAAATAAATTACTGATAAAAATCGATAAAAGTGATTTAGAAATCGCCAAAAAGCACTTCATATCCCAAAATATGATCACAAGGTTTGCACGCCGAATCATCGGGTACATAATTTAAAAACCACCTTCTCTGGAGATGCTCCTGTGCACTTAAGCCCAAATGATGAACATCAATACCGCTACATAACCTTAAATAACGGGTTACGTGTACTGTTAGTTCAGGATCAAAATGCTCAAAAAGCAGCAGCCGCATTAGCCGTCAATGTGGGGCATTTTGATGACCCTACAGACCGAGAGGGTTTAGCTCACTACTTAGAGCATATGCTATTTTTGGGAACTGAAAAGTATCCAAAGGTCGGAGAGTTCCAAAGTTTTATCAGCCAGCATGGCGGTAGCAACAACGCTTGGACAGGAACAGAGCACACCTGCTTCTTTTTTGACGTTGAATTGAATGCCTTTGAAACCGCACTCGATCGCTTCAGCCAATTTTTTACCGCTCCCCTTTTCAACGAAGAAGCGTTAGACAAAGAACGCCAAGCCGTTGACTCCGAATACAAGATGAAACTCAACGACGACTCACGACGCTTGTACCAAGTTACCAAAGAACTGGTGAATCACAATCACCCATTCTCGAAGTTTTCTGTCGGTAATATCGATACGTTGGGTGACAGAAACGGCGAGACGATTCGACAAGAGATCTTGGCTTTCCACCAGCAACAATACTCTGCTGACTTGATGACACTGACACTGTCTGGCAATCAGTCGTTAGATGAGATGCAAAGCTGGGTTGAGGATCGCTTTAGCTCAATCACCAATCACAACCTACAAGGCAAAAAGGTTGAAGTTCCGATTGTCGGCGAGTTAAGTACGGGTGTACAAGTCCGCGTTGAGCCGATTAAAGAAGTGCGCAAACTGATCTTAACCTTCCCGATGCCAAGCATGGACGAACACTACGGCGTTAAGCCTTTGTCGTTCTTTGCCCACCTTTTAGGTTACGAAGGTGAAGGCAGTTTGATGATGCAACTCAAAGAGAAAGGCTGGATAACATCTCTCTCTGCAGGTGGTGGCGCGAGTGGCAGTAACTACCGTGATTTCACAGTCAGTTGCTCATTGACCATAGAAGGTTTAACCAAAACCGATAACATCATCCAAGCGATATTTCAGTACATCAAGTTAGTCGAACAACAAGGCATAGAAGAGTGGCGCTACCTAGAAAAACGCGCCGTTTTAGAGTCTGCTTTCCGCTTTCAAGAGCCAGCAAGACCGCTTGATGTCGTCAGCCACCTCGTCATCAACATGCAGCACTACCAAGAGCAAGATGTGGTGTATGGCGATTACAAAATGTCGCATTTCGATGACGAATTACAGCGTTCTTTGCTGCCTTACTTAACCGTAGACAACATGCGAGCGACCATTGTTGCTCAGGGATTCGAGTATGACAGGGAAGCGAAGTGGTACTTTACTCCCTACTCGGTCACACCTTTTAGCGCTGAACAAGTTCAATGCTTTACGTGCATTAACCCCGGTTGGCAGTTTGAACTCCCAAGCAAAAACCCGTTTATTTGCTACGATCTAGACCCGACTGAACTGGAAGGTGACGCTAAGTTCCCACAACTGTTAGAAGAGCTCGACGGCTTTAAGCTGTGGCACCTGCAAGACCATCAATTTCGAGTTCCTAAAGGTGTGGTGTATGTCGCTATCGATAGCCCGCACTCAGTTGCTAGCCCAAGAAATATCGTTAAAACACGCTTGTGCGTAGAGATGTTCTTAGACTCACTCGAAAAAGATACGTATCAGGCTGAAATCGCCGGAATGGGCTACAACATGTACACCCATCAGGGCGGTGTAACGCTCACTCTGTCCGGGTTTAGCGAGAAACAGCCACAACTGCTCAATATGATTCTTGAACGTTTCCAAGCACGCGACTTTAGTCCAACACGCTTCGAAACCATCAAACATCAATTGCTCAGAAACTGGAACAACGCGTCGCAAGATCGCCCTATTTCGCAGTTGTTTAATGCAATGACTGGGATACTTCAACCAAATAACCCGCCCTATTCCGTGTTAATTGAAGCCTTAGAAACGATAGAGGTCGATGAGCTCTCCTCTTTTGTTCAAGCAATCTTGGCGGAACTTCATGTTGAGATGTTTGTGTATGGCGACTGGAAAAAAGCCGATGCACACAAGATGGCTGAAACGCTAAAAGATGCACTGCGTGTTCAAGATCAGGCTTACGAAGAATCACTGCGTCCGCTCATCATGCTCGGTGAAAATGGCAGCTTCCAACGTGAAGTGGTGTGTAACCAAGATGATTCGGCCATCGTGGTTTATTACCAATGTCCTGATATTTCTCCTAAAAACATCGCGCTGTATTCACTGGCAAACCATTTGATGTCGGCCACTTTCTTCCATGAGATACGAACCAAGCAGCAGCTAGGTTACATGGTCGGTACCGGCAATATGCCACTAAACCGACACCCAGGTATTGTGTTGTACGTGCAATCACCAAATGCAGCCCCTGCTGACTTGTTAGCCTCAATAGATGAGTTCCTCAATGCCTTTTATATGGTGTTGTTGGAGCTTAATGACTACCAATGGCACAGCAGTAAACGCGGTCTCTGGAATCAGATTTCGACACCAGATACGACTTTGCGAGGACGAGCTCAGCGCTTATGGGTTGCGATAGGCAATAAGGATGTTGAGTTCAACCAGAGAGAGCGCGTATTAGAAGACCTTAAGGGGTTAACTCGCTCTGACATGATGCGTTTTGTGGTTAGCCAGCTAAAACCACGCACGGCAAATCGCCTGATTATGCATGCTCACGGTAATGCTCATAATGAGGAAGAGAAGCTGTCAGCAGGTGTTGAAATTGGCTCTATTGATGAGTTTCAGTTACGCCCGAAAGATACTGAGCTAGGCTGATAAAGCTGGAATGAAAATCATAAGGTTGATGTGAAAGCATCAACCTTTTTTATTGGATGCAGTCCAAAAGCAGATCTCCTATTACGCTCCTTCGTCGCTTTAGGAGATGACGGTAGTTTTGATTGACGTGTGTTTGACCACCTTTCTAATCAACGCAATAACTTACTTTTTATCTCTCAATCATCATTCCCGAGAAGGAGGAACGACTGAGTCGGGAATCTCATTCCTTTCACACTCGTTCATAAAACAGAAAAGCCCGCATCAATTGCTTGATACGGGCTTCTTAATCAATGAGTTAGAGAGTTACTTGTAGAAAGACTCACCCAATCCAGCACGTGTCAGTAGGCCATCACATGGCGCGAAACGATCACCGTACTTCTTAGCGAAATCGTTCATCATCTCAACCAGTGACTTAATGCCGATTTGATCCATATAACGGAACGGACCACCTAGGAATGGCGGGAAACCGATACCGAAAATCGCACCGATATCACCATCACGAGGGCTGCGGATAATGCCGTCGTCTAGACAACGAACCGCTTCGTTTAGCATAGGTAACACACAGCGCATCGCGATATCGTTATCGCTCAACTTAGGATCTGGTTGCAGCTTAAGCAGCTTATAAACTGACTTATCGACTTCTTTCTTCTTACCTTTGTAAGTGTAGAAACCTTTGCCACTCTTACGGCCTTTACGGTTGTCATTCAAAAGAATATCGAACACATCAGGGCCTTGGAAACGGTCGCCTAGCTCATTCACTAAAATTGGAATAATCTTCGCGCCGATATCAACACCCACCTCGTCTAATAAGGTGATAGGACCAACCGGGAAACCAAAGTCCAATAACGTGCTATCGAGCTTTTCAATCGGCTCGTTTGCCAATAATAAGTGCGCGGCTTCATTCATGTACGGAGCAAGAATACGGTTCACGTAGAAACCAGCCGTGTCTTTAACAACAATCGGCGTTTTGCCTTGCTTCTTCGCTAATGCTACAACCGTCGAAATCGTCTCTTCTGACGTAGTTTCATGAGGGATAACTTCTACTAGCGGCATTTTTTCGGCTGGGCTGAAGTAGTGAAGACCGACCACGTTTTCTGGTCGCTGCGCCTTCTCCGCAATCTTATGGATCGGCAATGAAGACGTATTCGTCGCGAAAATAGTCTCTGGCTTGGCATTGGCTTCGATGTCCGCAACCATTGACTGCTTAAGGTCGAGGTCTTCAAATACCGCTTCAATCACCACATCGGTGTGATTAAAGCTCGTAAAGTCGATACCACCAGACAGTTGAAGCATCTTACTTTCAAGGCCCGCTCGGCTCAGAATGCGACGCTTACGCTGCTTATCGAACAACTTGAAGTTGTAGTTAAGCGCGTTCAGTACACCTTCATTTGATACGTCTTTAATGCGTACAGGCACTTTCGCCTTAGCAACACTGACATGGCTGATGCCTGCGCCCATAAGACCACCGCCTAGCACACCAACACGCTTAACCGCTTTGGGTTCTGCGTCTGCGCCGTGTTCTTTTTTCATTTCCGTGGTTGCAAAGAAAATCGAACGAAGGGCTTTAGACTCTGAAGTCATAACCAGTTCTGAGAAACGCTTCGCTTCATACTGAAGACCTTTATCAAAGCCGTTCTCAAGGCCATAACGAATCACGTCTAAAATCGCATCCGCTGCTGGGTAATTGCCGCGTGTTTTCTGATTGGTCTTCTTAGAAGCTTGTTCAAAAATCACTTTACGACCAAGGCCGTTACGTGAAATCAGCTTTTCTTTGGTCGACGCTTGGCTTTTCGACGCAAGGCGCTTACCTTTTTTACTGCCCGTATTCTTTTCAACAAAGCTTTTAGCGACTTCAAGCAGGATAGTTTCAGGCACACAAGCATCGACAACACCGAGCGATTTCGCTTTCTTAGCGCGCAGTTGCTTACCCGTAAGGATTAGGTCAAGAGATGGCAGCAAACCAATAAGGCGAGGTAGACGCTGTGTACCGCCAGAGCCTGGTAACAGACCTAACTGTACTTCTGGCAGACCAACGCGAGTCTTATCTGAATCGGTACATACACGGTAATCACACGCCAGTGCAAGCTCTAAACCACCACCTAAACATGGGCCGTGAATCGCTGCGACTACTGGGTACGGTAGTTCAGAAAGCGTTTGGAACATCTCCTGCCCTTGGCGAGCCAGAGACTGTGCTTCGTCAGCCGTTTTACACGCATCAAGCATTCTTACATCAGCACCAGCGATAAAGTTATCTGGCTTAAGAGAATGAACGATTAGGCCCTTAACTCGGCTTTGCTTTTCTTTGAGTTGCTCGAAGATGGCTTTCATTTCTTCAGCAAAAGCCGCTTGCAGCGTGTTCATTTTCTCGTTTGGTACATCAATCGCTAACCAAGCAATATCTTGCTCATCGATATTGAGAGTAAATGCTGTCGCTTTCTTTTTGGTTGATTCAGTCGCAGAGGTTGAATCTGGTTGAGCGACTGTTTCTTTTTCTGTTGTTGCATCAAGAGTCGTAGACATTATTCTACCTCCAAGATCATTGCTGCACCTAAACCACCAGCCGCACACGCTGTGTTCAGTGCCAAGCCGCCACCGCGACGTTTCAGTTCACGTAATGTTTGAGTCATCATGCGTGCGCCAGTCGCTGCAAACGGATGTCCGTAAGCAATCGAGCTACCCAGCACGTTGAACTTCTCCATATCAATCTCACCGATCGCTTTATCGCGGCCAAGATTCTTCTGTGCAAACTCATCGCTTGCGAACATTTTCACGTTAGCCAAAACTTGGGCAGCGAATGCTTCGTGCATTTCGATCAGTGTTAGGTCTGACAACTCTAAACCGGTGTTCTTTAATACTTGTGAGGTCGCGTAAGTCGGGCCCATCAGCATATCTGTTTCAACACCAATCGCTGAGAACGCATAACCACGAATATAACCAAGCACTTCTAAGCCTAGTTCTTTCGCTTTACCTTCGCGCATCAACATCACTGCTGCACCGCCATCGGTAAGAGGCGTAGCATTGGCTGCCGTTACACTGCCGTACTTTCTATCAAAAGCAGGACGTAGCTTGGCGTATCCTTCAACCGTTGAGTCGTGGCGAATGTTGTTGTCTTCCGCTAGATACTTTTTGTAAGGTGCCGGGAATGCCGTCATCACTTCGTCTTTAATCTTGCCTTCTTTCCATGCCTGAGAAGCCAAAGAGTGAGAACGGTGAGCAAGTGCGTCTTGAGCTTCGCGAGTAATACCATGCGTCTTAGCCATTTGCTCAGCCGTTTGTCCCATGGATAAACCGGTCGAGTACTCTGCAACTGCAGGTGGTACTGGCATCAAATCTTTTACGGAAAGCGTTTTAAGAATCTTCAGCTTTTGACCCATAGTTTTCGTTTTACTCAGCGCTAATAGATTTGCCGCTAACTTTTTCGAAACACCGATAGGCAATACAGAAGAAGAGTCCGCACCGCCCGCAATACCGACATCAATCGTGCCAGCCATAATGCTTTCGGTCACGTTAACTGCCGATTGGAAGCTGGTCGCACATGCTCGTGTGACACTGTAGGCATCGGTATTGATGTTCATGCCTGTGCCCAACACGATTTCACGCGCAATGTTCGGCGCTTCTGGCATTTGCACTACTTGGCCGAACACAACTTGTTCGATAAGCGCAGGATCGACATCCGTTCTTGCAAGCATTTCACTCACAACCATTTTGCCTAAGTCGACCGCAGGCACTTGGCTAAATTCTGTGCTCTGACGAGCGAATGGGGTTCGTAATCCAGCGACAACGGCAACACGTTCTCCAGAACGCGTTTTGACTTCCTGTTTGCCCATGGTTTCTCCTTAAAGTTAAGAGGTCTGACCTGAAGTATTGTAAAGAAGTTGTTAATTAAATCAAACGAGCGTTTAAATAAACGTGATACGAGTATCTCACTGTTTGAAAATATAACTGCGCATTCAGGCGAACCTTTTTGGGGGAAAGGTTGTCGTAAGAGACTAAACTATTGTAAGCAAAGACTGTTATCGCTGTGTAGGGAATGGTTTTCTTGAGGCAAAAAAAAACCACACAAAGCTGTGTGGTCGGAATGTATATAAAGCAATTAACTTAGCGCCAATTGAAATAATCAGTTTCCTGATTAGGAGAAAGTAAAGTCAGCCTTCAAAAGGAAGTGTCGTCTTGCTCAACATGCTAGCCACGAATGACTAACTAGACGACAAGGTGTACTATAACGAGTTCGAGGCCTTAGATTTTGAAGTAGATCAATTTTAATGTGATTTTACGATTTCCTGCCGATCGTTAGCTCTAAAAATATAAAAACGAAGCACAACGTATAGAGGACAGCTATACGCAGAGCAATTATGGAGGCTCGTGTGTCAATAATAAAAATGTTTGGAAAGAAAACAGCCAAGCGTCCGGTCAACTCTGATATGGACAAACAAAGAAAATACGAAGCACTTGTGCGCGCCTATCATCGTGACCTCTTTCGCTACGCCTATTGGTTATGCAAAGACAAAAGCATTGCCGAAGACTTAGTTCAAGAAACTTGCCTTCGTGCATGGAAGTCACTCGATAGCCTTCAAGATGAAAAAGCCGCCAAATCTTGGCTGATTACCATCTTGAGACGCGAGAACGCTCGACGTTTTGAACGCAAACAGTTTGATCTGGTTGATATCGACGATCACGGTAACGATGCTAGTGTCAGTGATGACCCGCACCATCAGCATCAGTGGTTGCAAGCCCAGATCATGAAACTTGAAATTGATTACCGTGAACCTCTCTTCTTGCAAGTGATTGGTGGTTTTAGTGGTGATGAGATTGCCGATATTCTCGATCTCAACAAAAACACGGTGATGACACGTTTATTCAGAGCTCGAAATCAGTTGAAAGAGCTGTTGGATACAGAAGAGGCAGAGAGGGGGCAACATAATGGATGATTTGGAATTTCGTCGTCGTGTATTGTCGGAACCTAAACAACGTACACAAGATATTGTTGATGCGACCGCGAATAGCGAAGCCAATAGTAACTTCTTAGAAGATGTACTAGCGCTTGATAAACAGATCCACTCTGCGATGAATGTGGATGTGCCAGACGATCTTGCTGATCGTATTCTGTTCAATCAGACCTCAAGCGAAGAAAGCAAAGTAGTAAGGCCAACGTTTGCGAGACGAGCAATGGCAATGGCCGCCTCAGTAGCATTCGTTGCAGGTTTATTAGTTGGCCAAGTGAATTGGGGAAATGCATTCGTTTCACCTGCGCAAGCTAGTTTAGTTGATACAGCGATGAAGCATGTTGTTGATGAGAAGAGCTTTGTTAGTAGCATCGATGAACAGGTTACATCGCAGCAGATCAACGCAAAAATGAACCCATTTGCTTTTCAGTTTGATGACGCTTTCCCTTACCATGTTTATTACCTAAACCACTGTGGCTTTGGTAAATCCAACGCAGTACATATGGTCTTCCAAGGCGCAAAAGGCAAAGTAACACTGTTTTTAACCGGTATTCCAACAGACAAACCTATCGATTTTGATGAAAAAGGCATGTCCGGCTCGGTAACACCCGTAGATGGCAGCAGCTTAATCCTTGTGGGTGAAAATGGTGAGGATGTTTCCAAAATCGCCGAAAAGCTGACAAAAATGATCAAACCAATGAGCTAATTCGCTCTTAAAGCCCCGTCACAAAAGGCCCAGCAATTATATTACTGATATTGCTGGGCTTTATTTATAAATAAACCACAAAACCATTCACACCACCAATACCTCTAGAGTTAAAACTCTAAAAAACAGCATTTCACACCATTTTCGTGCCAGATAGGCGTCATTTCCATAATTTTCCACTCAAAATTCCCAATGGTCGGATTTGTATATCGTATACTTGCGAATAGGATCAGCCACCATTGAGCAATTGCTCAAATTAATCGCCCTGTAGAGGCGGATATATAAAGGAATAAATGAATGACTACCAACAACACGCGTCTGTTTAAAAAGTCTCTTTTAGCAGTAACAATTACACTGGCGTCTTCGCAAGCGATGGCAGCAGGTTTCCAACTTAACGCCCAATCAGCTACCGGTATCGGCCGTGCTTTCGCTGGTGATGCAGTAATCGCAGATAACGCGTCAGTAATGGCACGTAACCCTGCGGCAATGGCACTGTTTGACAAAACTGAACTATCTCTTGGTTTTGAAAGCATCACTTCTATGATTGAAGTCAAGGATGCTACTTACACAGGCTTCATGGGCGGTAATTCTAGCAATGCTGACTATGACGATGCTGGCGATACTTCGATTGCACCAAACATTCATCTAATCGTTCCAGTAAATGATAAATTTGCATGGGGTGTAAATGCTTATTCTAACTTCGGTACAAAAACTGAATTCAGCGATAGCTATGTGGGTGGTGAATACGGCGGCCTAACAGATGTAAAAAGTGTTAACTTTGGTTTAGCTGGTTCATACCGTCTAAACAAACAGTGGAGCTTTGGTGCAGGCCTTGACCTTATTTACGGTAAAGGCGAACTGAAACGAACAATGAGCTCGGAAGTTAATACTCCGCCAATCCCAGGCTTGCCACAAGCAGGTCAAACAGTTCTTGATGCTGAAGCGGATGGTTGGGCTGTGGGCTTTAACCTTGGTACTGTTTTCGAGTTAAATGAAAATAACCGTTTTGGTTTGGCTTACCACTACTCTCCGAAACTTGAAGCTGAAGGCGATATCAGCTACCAAGGCACTGAATATAAAGATGATACTCTTCATATGCCTCTACCTGATATGGTTGAGTTCTCTGGTTTCCACAAGATTGAAGATACTAAATTCGCAGTTCATTACTCAGTGCAATGGATTGGTTGGAGCTCATTTGACAAGCTAGAAGCAGACAAAGCAGGTGTTCTAAACAATTACGAATGGCAGAATGGTATGCACTACTCTCTAGGTGGTACATATTACATGAATCGCGATTGGACACTTCGTGCCGGCTACATGTATGACACAAGTGCACAAGATGAAGTCACTTCAGTTTCAGTTCCAGATTCAGATCGCCAATGGTTCTCAGCTGGTTTCACATACCACATCAACGAAGCGTCAAACGTAGACTTTGGTTTCACATACTTAATGGGCGACGATGTTAAAGTTAATGAATCAACTTCTGTTGTTTCGTCAATTTCAGCAACAACTCGTGCAGATGCAATCCTAATGGGTCTACAGTACAGCCGTAGCTTCTAATAAAAGCTAGGTTATAAACCTCAAAGGGTCGCATAATGCGACCCTTTTTTATTGCCTAAACCACTGACCTACATCAATTTAAGCTTACAACTGTAGCCTGCAAGGTCAATATATGACTACAAGTGTACGCTCAAACTTCGCAACACAGCAGAAACATTTAGATTATTTCTCTAATAATTAAACACATTTACTCATTAAATCCCTAAAACACTGTTTTATTCGAATTTCATTTTTAAAGTAATGACTCTAAACGTAGAATCACGCCACTAAATACTTATGATTCAGCGAACATAATAATGAAAATGAATAAGACTCTTCTATCTGCTGCAGTGGCAGTTGGACTACTTTCGACTTCTACCGTCACTCACGCGGCAGGTTTTCAACTAGCAGAATACTCAGCAACAGGCCTTGGCCGCGCATACGCTGGTGAAGCTGCAATGGCTGACGGCGCAGACGCACAATGGCGTAACCCTGCCATGCTGACTTACCTAGAAGGTACTCAGGTTTCTGTTGGTGCTATCTATGTTGACCCTAACATCGATATCGACGGTACTTCTACGTCCATGATGGGACAATCTACTTCGTCAAATTCTAGCGATTTTGCGCACAGTGCAGTAATCCCAAACTTTTATGTTTCTCATAAGTACAACGACAAGTTCGCATTAGGCTTTGCTGCTGGCACTAACTACGGTATGGAAACAGACCTAGGTAAAGACTTTGGTGGCGCAAACCACGGTAACGAAGCAAGTGTTACTACGATGGAGCTAAACCTAAACGCGGCTTACCAAGTACTTGAAAGCGTATCTATTGGTGGTGGTATTCGTTACATCATGGCTGAAGGTAGCTTTGGAGCGGTATCTACAGTTAACTCTCTAGTTCCTATGCCTCAAGGTACAGCTTTAAAATACATGGAAGGTGATGACACAGCGTGGGGCTGGCAAGTTGGTACCGCTTGGCAGATCAATGAAAACAACCGCCTTGGTTTTACCTACAAGTCAGAAGTAGACCTAACGCTTGAAGGCCACGCAAATGGTGTCGCTTTTGATGCTGTTGCTGGCGCTTTAGGTACTCCTGTGAAGTCAAAATATAACGGCTCAATGCAACTTGCATTGCCAGCTACCGCCGAGCTAGCAAGCTTCCATCAACTATCAGATAAGGTCGCTGTACATGCGAGCGTTAACTGGACTAACTGGAGCAGCTTTAAAGAACTAGTAGCTGACATCCCTGAATTCGGTCCTGCTCGAACTCAAGATATCAAGCAAGAGAACTGGGAAGATAACTACCGCTTTGCTCTTGGTACTACTTACCAAATGACGCCTAAGTTAGCTCTACGCTCTGGTATCGCATACGATACTTCAGCGGTAAGCGATGAGCACCGTACGGCAACGATCCCAGAAACAGACCGCACTTGGTTAAGCATTGGTGCTGGATATCAATGGTCTGAGCAACTAACTCTAGATGCTGGCTTCACTTACATTCTAGCTAAAGACGCAAAAATGGTTGAAGATGACGCAAGTTCTGCACCATTTGGTGGTGACTTCGAAGGTGAAGTAACAGGTAGCATCTGGCTAGTAGGTATCCAAGCTAACTACCGCTTCTAATCTACCTCCCTAAAAGTAGAAAGCATTAAAAAGGCTCGATGTTATTTTCAACATCGAGCCTTTCTTTTATCAGTTATTCAAAATCTTATATCTAGTAATCTTCTAGGTATCCGTCAATGAAATCTTCTTCTTCAAGATCGACTTCTTCCGGTTCGATTTCGGCTTTAAAGTCACGACGTTGAATGTAAACTTCACGAGTCAGAGCATATGGATCTGGCGAGTCATCCAACAGAGCTTCTTGAGAAACTAACTGAGCACGAGTTTCCATGCCTTCGAATGCCCACTTTCCTAAGCTAGCCCAGAAGTTCAAGAAAGACAGAGGCATATACATACCATCAACGGTTTCAGTCACTTCGCGCGTTGTTACTGGGCCATAACCCGGTACCATGAAGTACGGACCATTTCCTACCCCGTAATGACCAATCGCATCAGAGAACGACTTATCATCGTACTTGGTGATCCCAGCTTCGCTAGCAATATCGATTAAGCCTAACAAACCAATCGTTGAGTTAATCCAAAAACGATTGAAATGGTCGAGTGCTTTTTCACCATTGCCCATAATAAGGTTATTCACCATGCTTGATGGTTCGTCTAAGTTGGCTAGAAAATTGGATATACCAGAACGTACTGGCACAGGGGTGTAGTCAACATAAGCGAGGGAAACAGGGCGAACTAAATAAGGATCTAGATATTCGTAGTTGATATCCCACATCGCTCGGTTGAAGCCTTCAAAAGGATCATTCGGGTGGGACTCTTCGACGTATTCAGAGGTTTCGAGGTTATCATCGTCAACACTTTCGTCCGGCGCACTTGAACACCCAACCGTTAAGCTTGCGATAAAAAGTAAACTCGAGAGTCTTAAAACACTGACAGACATATCACCTTTTCCATAAGGAATTCAAATAATAAAAAAGGCCAGCAATCGCTGGCCTCAATTGTTTGGCTAAGTCTATACCGTTTATCTGCAAATCGGAATAGCTAACACCTATGCAAAGTGGTGATTAATATTGCTTATTGATATCAATGGTAACTGGAGCACCCAGTTCAACCACTTCACTTTCACCGTACCAATCGCCTTCGCGAGTTGAAACGTTGCCGTCTGTATCAAGCCTAGCTCTAACCATCAGAGTTTCAAGGCTAGACAGCTCTTGTCCTTCCAGCATGCTGTTGCCGTCATCTAGAACAACAGTACGAGGGAAAGTCCCTAGTGGGTAACGAGCGGCTGCGATAGGCATTGGAGAACCATCTGCTCTGTGTACTGAAACAATTAACACTGAGTTAGGGTCAGCATTCACGTCTGCAGATAGATCGAGCGTTACAGCAACAGTCTTACCTTGGTCGACACCCATATTGTCGCCCATTTTCTTCTGAGCACTTTCAATACTGCGCGAAAGCATTTCATAGCGACTGTCTTGTGGACCAATCATCTGCTGCATGATGCTCCAGTACTTCACCGCACCTGGGTAGTCTTGACGCTCAAACGCATCAAACGCAAGCAGTGAGAACACACGAAGGTCAACGTAATCGTTTTGAATCAAACGGCTCAAAATCAAACGAGCTTGGTTTTGATCAGCTTCATCAGGAGAAAGCATCAGTGCTTGTGCGAAACCTAACTGAACATCTTCATTCTTAGGTTCAAGCTTGTAAGCTCGTTCCATAGAATCTTTTGCTGTTTCAGCGTCGCGGTTAGCCAGTGCAATACGACCGAGTAGCAACCAACCTGTTGAATCTTTTGGTTGGTAATGCAGACGAGTACGAAGCGCTAGAGTCAAATCTTCCAACTCATCATCCGTTAGTGCACCACCTTCCGATGACATTAGCTTTTTAGACAATTCAGGAAGGTTCGAGCTCACTTCTTGCCAGTGTTGAACTTTGTCCAACGCACCGAACTTAAAGTACATACCATAAGTCACAACGACGACAAGGATGATCGACGGTACAACCACACCAAGCGTAGAGATTTGAGTCTTCTTCATCTCTTCTTGTGCAGGAACATCATCAAGCAGAGACTGTTTCAAATCATCGATCAGTTCTTGTTGGTTATCAACAAGACCTTCCTCTGCTTCTACTTCTAACTCGACAAGACGGTCTTTATAGAATGCTTTGTTCAACTCGTCGCGAAGCATTTCGTCATTGTTTGCCTTCTTGTTAATGAAAGGCAGAACAATTAAGAAAATTGCCGCTAGCGAAAGGATAATGGTAGAAATCCAAAATAGAGTCATTACTTCTTATCTCCGTCGTTCTCTTCATCGAGTAACGCTTTTAAGCGAGCTTCTTTGTCTGCATCCCAGTATTTATCTGACTCTACTGCTGCTTTTGATTTTGACTTTCTGCTTCGTAAAATAATCAAACCAAATCCAAACACAACAACCGCAAACGGACCAATCCAAAGGATCGATGTAGCTAAGGTCAGTGGCGGGTTGTACGTTACAAAGTTACCGTAACGAGCAATCATGTAATCAATAATTTCTTGCTCAGACTTGCCGTCTTTTGTCATCTCGTACACTTTTTGGCGTAAGTCGACCGCTAGCTCAGCATTCGAATCACCAATCGTGTTGTTCTGACATTTAGGGCAACGTAGCGTATTACTCAACTCTTTGAACTGCTGTTCTTGATCTACGGTATCAAATTCATGGAACTCGATAGGTGCAGCAGAAACAGTCGCTGAAATTGCGAACGTAGCGAATAGAGTAATCAGTGCCTTTCTAATCATTTCGATTCCTCCAACAACTCTTGATACATCGGCTCAAGCGTCGATGCCCAGTTGGTTGGGTTCACGTCACCAACATGGCGGTAGCGAACTACGCCGTTAGCATCGATTAGGAAAGTTTCAGGCGCGCCATACACGCCAAGGTCAAGGCCTAGCATGCCATTACCATCAAACAGGCTAATTAGGTACGGGTTACCCAACTCTTTTAGCCAACCAACCGCTTTGTTGCGATCATCTTTGTAGTTAAGACCAATGATCTTAACGCCTTGATCCGCAAGCTTGTTCAGGTAAGAGTGCTCTGCATAACAAGTAGGACACCAAGTCGCCCACACGTTAAGAAGCAGTGGCTCGCCTTTAAAGATCGCTTGATCATGAAACTTACCTGGTTGTTCTAAGTCTTCTAGACCAAACTCAGGAACAGGCTTACCAATCAATACGGATTCTAGCTTAGTTGGGTCATCGCCCGACTGGTTGCGCATTAATTGCGTTGCAAAGATTCCAGCTAGAACCATGAACGCAATCAATGGAATGAATAAAATCTTCTTGTTCATTCGAATTAAGCCTCCTGCTCTTCAGCCGACTTTTTGATTGGCTTACGGAAACGGTAACGACGGTCACTGATAGCAATAGCGCCACCAATCGACATAATCAAAGAACCTGCCCAGATCCAACGTACAAATGGTTTGTAGTAGATACGTACAGCCCAAGATTTGTTGTCGTCTAAACGTTCACCCATTGCAATGTAAAGGTCGCGCGTTACGCCACGGTCAATCGCTGCTTCTGTCATCATAGACTTAGCTGTGGTGTAGAAACGTTTTTCAGCGTGAAGCGTGTTGATGTATTTGCCTTCTTTAGTAATTTCAAAGTCAGCAATGTAACCATCGTAGTTAGGACCATCTTTGTCACGAACCCCTGTAAACAGGAAGCTGTATTCTTCAAGCTGGTAGCTTTCACCTGGCGCCAGACGTACATCACGTTCGATGCTGTAGTTTTGCACCATCGCGATACCAATCACTGTCACGGCTAAACCTATGTGACCACACATCATTGCCCAGTGGCTACGAGGTAGCTTAGTTAGACCTTTCAAGAATGTATGACGGTGAGTCGCACGCTCATGCAGCTCAAAGCCGTGCATGAAGATGATCCAGAACGCCATTACCCAACCAGCAAACGCAGTACCACTGAAGCGGTCAGCCAGTAGAGCAACCATTAGCGCACTCAAGCCAAGTGAGAGTGCACCTGAAATCAGCATTGGTTTAACAAGCTTAGACAGGTTGTCACGTTTCCATCGGATCAGAGGACCGATACCAAGCAGGAACGAGAACGGGATCATTAACCAGAAGAACAACATATCAAAGAATGGTGCACCGATAGATACCGAGCCCAAGCCTAACTGTTTGTGAACTAATGGCAGTAGCGTACCTACTAACACAACGACAAGCGCTGCAATCAGTAAGATGTTGTTACCAAGCAGTGCGTTTTCACGAGAAACCAGATCGAAGTTACCGCGAACACGAACCGATGCGCCTTTAATAGCAAACAACAGCAGTGAGCCACCGATAACAAAGACTAGGAAACCTAGAATAAACATACCACGAGCAGGATCCGACGCGAATGCGTGAACCGATACCAAGATGCCCGAACGAACTAAGAATGTCCCTAGTAAGCTTAGCGAGAATGCAGAGATAGCCAGCAGTACTGTCCAAGCTTTAAATGTGCCACGCTTCTCAGTTACCGCTAGTGAGTGCATTAGAGCAGTACCAGCCAACCAAGGCATGAATGAAGCGTTTTCTACTGGATCCCAGAACCACCAGCCACCCCAGCCAAGTTCGTAGTAAGCCCACCATGAACCTAGTGCGATACCTACCGTTAGGAATAACCAAGCTGCGATTGTCCAAGGACGCGACCAACGAGCCCATGCCGTATCAAGACGACCACTCATTAGAGAAGCGATTGCGAAAGAGAACGCAACAGAGAAACCTACATAACCCATGTAAAGCATTGGCGGGTGAATAATCAAACCCGGATCTTGCAGTAGTGGGTTCAGGTCACGGCCATCAACAGGGAAGAAAGGCAATGTACGTAAGAACGGGTTAGACGTCACGATAATGAACAGCAAGAAGCCGACAGTAATCAGACCCATGATAGCCAAAACACGAGCCACAGACTCTTGAGGCATACCACGACTGAATGTCGCTACTGCAACTGTCCAACCCGCTTGGATAAGAACCCAAAGCAGTAATGAACCTTCGTGAGCGCCCCAAACCGCCGTAATTCGGTAGTACCAAGGCAGTTGGCTATTCGAGTTACTTGCTACGTATTGAATCGTAAAATCATTGGTGTAGAACGCGTAACACAAGATAAAGAACGAAATCGCTAAGAATCCGAACATACCCCACGACAACGGTCGTGCGCTGTTCATCAATAATGTGTTATTTCGAGCGGCTCCATACAATGGGAGCACGCTTAGCAGCAATGCAAGTCCCAAGGACAGGATCATCGCAAAATGGCCGATCTCGGCTATCATTGAGCATTTCCTTCTTTTTGTTCAGTCGTGTATTGCAAAGGCTCATGGGTTTTCTTCATTGCTTCCGCAACTTCAGAAGGCATGTACTCTTCATCGTGCTTTGCCAACACCTCAAACGCTTCGATTGTCGTTGCATTTTTAAGCACACCCTGAGCAACAATACCTTGGCCTTCACGGAAAAGATCAGGAAGGATGCCATCGTATAGAATCGTTACTTTAGGGCCTACATCTTGCAAATCAAAGCTTACACGTAGTGATTCATTGTCACGGCTTACAGAGCCGACTACGACCATGCCACCAATACGTAGGCGTTGACCAACTTCAGGTTTTTTACCATCTTTGCCGTTGACCAGCTCAGTTGGTGTGTAGAACAGATCCATGTTCTGGTTAAGTGCATAAACCATCAATCCAACAGTCGCACTGATACCAAAAAAGATCGCTAAGACAATGCCCAGCCTCTTTTTACGTCTTGGGTTCATAGAGTGTTCTCCATATTTTTTGCTGCATCGATACGAGCCTGACGATCAATCTTAGCTTGTACTTCATTTAGTAATTGCTTACCACGACGAACGCTTACGACCAGTAAAATGATCATCGCGAGAAATGTGATTCCAAATGCACTCCATACATATGAGGCGTAGCCCCCCATGGCAAAGAAATCACTCAAAGATTCAAAATACATAATTACCTACCCTACTACGCTTTTTCGGCCGCAAGCTTGCGAACCCATGGACGGTGACTCTCTTTACTGATGATTTCGTTACGGAAACGAACCATAGTCACAGCACCAAAGAAAAAGGCGAAGCCGAAGATGTTAAGAAGAAGCGGCCATAGCATGTCACTTGAGATCGAAGGTTTTGCGAACTTAGTAATGGTCGCGCCTTGATGAAGTGTATTCCACCACTCTACAGAGAAGTGAATGATAGGGAGGTTAATCACGCCTACGATAGCCAAGATACCCGCCGCTTTCGCTGCTGTTTTTTGGTCGTCAAAAGCGTGGTGTAGTGCGATCACACCCAAGTATAGGAATAGAAGAATCAGCTCTGAGGTTAAACGCGCATCCCAAACCCACCAAGCACCCCACATTGGTTTACCCCAAACTGCGCCAGTTAGTAACGCAATGAAGGTAAACACAGCGCCAATCGGTGCCATCGCCAGTGCGGCCATGTCTGATAGCCTTACCTGCCATACCAAACCGATAAAGGCAGCAATCGCCATCGACATGTAAACGCCCATCGACCAGATTGCAGACGGAACATGGATGTAGATGATACGGAAGCTATCGCCTTGTTGGTAATCAGAAGGCGCAAATGCAAGCCCCCACACGGTACCGACGGATAGACACAATAGCGCTAGGATCGAAAACCATGGCAAAAGTTTACCAGCAAGCTGATAAGAGGTTTCTGCTTTGGCATAGGGATGGAGCCATTTCCACATGTTGTAATCTCACTCTTACTTCATATTGCTTACAGCTATTAAAGCTATAATTATAATAATTTTATTTGTCTTGCTTTCAGTTTTATTGACTCTATGAGTCCAATCGACACATTTGGTTCACATTGGCTATACGATAACGGAACCCCAATCAGTTCACACTTACTCTAAGTGCGGCACTGATCGCAAAAGGCGTCATAGTCATCGCACCCATTAACATTGCCCCAAGCACCGCCAATTGACCGTTGTATGCAACGCCCAAAGCCGCAGCGTCAATTGCTGACGTCGCGAAGATTAAAATGGGGATGTAAAGCGGCAAGATTAACAGGCTTAACAGGACTCCGCCCTTCTGTAACCCAACGGTTAACGCAACACCAATCGCACCAATAAAACTCAATGCAGGTGTTCCTACCAGCAAGGTCAACACAACTGAGAGCCATGTATCAAAATCTAAAGACAACAAAACAGCCAATAATGGGCTGATTAAAATCAATGGTAACCCGGTCAACAACCAGTGTGCTATGACTTTGGACAATACTACCAACTGCAACGGGATTGGCATCAGCATCATCTGTTCAAGGGCGCCATCTTGAAAATCATCACGGAAAAGACGCTCTAAAGAGAGCAATGCAGAGAGCAAAGCGGCCACCCAAACAATACCCGCAGCAATACGCGCAAGTAGGTTTGGCTCTGGGCCAATACTCAAAGGGAAAAGCGTGATAACAATGATGAAGAACCACAAAGGGTTAAAGATATCCGCTTGACGTCGAAACGCGATAAGCAGTTCGCGTCGGATAATCGTGGTCATTGAAGAGATCATATTACTCACCCAACTTTATTTTTCTTAGTTTCGGGCTATCAGCAAACATATCTTGGTGTGTGGTTAACAACACAATGCCACCGTTGTCTGCATGCTGAGAAAAAAGAGATTCGAGAACTTTCACGCCCTGCTTATCAATGGCAGTCAGCGGCTCATCAAGAATCCACAACATTTGCTTGCTCAACCAAAGGCGAGCCAACGCAACTCGGCGTTGTTGGCCTGCTGAAAGTTGCCCCGCAGGTACGTCTTCTCTGCCCGCAAGCCCGACTTGAGCCAGCGCGTGGTAAAGCTCTTCTTTGCTGGTACCGCCACTGTGAATCGACTGATAAAAGCTCAGATTCTCATAAGCACTAAGCTCGCGCTTTACGCCTGTTTGGTGACCAAGAAAAAGTAAATTTTGATGATAAACATCTCGACTCGATTCAATAGACTCACCGTCCCAAGAGATAGTGCCGTCATCGCGATCGCCTAAGCCAGTAATAATCCTAAGGAGTGTCGTTTTCCCGGTACCGTTACGACCTTCAACTTGAACCAGCTCACCTGGTTTCAATTGAAAAGACAACGATTCAAACAGAATCCTGTCGTCACGAATAGCAGTTAAATTTGAGACTTCTAGCATAGGTAAATTTAGTCGAGTAATGAGAGCGCTATAGTAGCACACCAACATGGTGACAAAACAGGACTAGGCGTTTTCGATAGAACAAAGTCGGTAAGAAACTGTTACCACCTCATCACAATTTACACATTTTCATCAACAAACAAGATATTGTCGTAGATACAAGCACTTATAAACATCGTTCTATATAGATCGGACAGGCATAAAAAAAGAAGCCGAAGCTTCTTTTAAGAGGAATACGTAATAAACATCAATTGCTCAATACGAATTAAGCGCTCAATTTAACGACGTCGAGGCGGGTCTCTGCGATCGCGAGAGGCATCGGGTTGCTGATCGTACGATGAAGGGTCGCTTCGTAATGAAGGAATTTTCTCTTTACCAGCAAGCTTGTTCTGCAGAGACATCATCAGCTCAGCTTCTGCTTTGGGTAATTCACATTCTTCAATTAACTCGTTAATCCCAGCGCCAAGCTGAACCATTTTCGTTGCACGTGTGTACAAACGTCCATCGGTATCCGCATGTTCCAGCTCAACAATACGTTCATTCAAATGTTTGATAAGATCTTGTTGTTCCGTCACTTTCTGGCCAAGACCAACCACAACAGAGCGAACCTCAAGTAATTGCTTACTCGATTTTTGAAGCTCTTTGTCCAAGTTACGAACTTGCAGGCGTGACTGATCGAGCTGCTTTTGAATCGCACGTTTTACTTTGCTAATCAAAATCAGGATAAATAACGTAAAAACCCCAACGCCTGATATCAGAGCGACAGGGCTTAAAGGAAGCGCTTCAAACATTACAGGTGAGCCATCTCATCCCATTCGTCTTCGCTTAGTAGTTTGTTTAGATCTACTAAGATAAGTAGCTTGCCATCTCGGTTACTTACACCTTGGATGAACTTAGCACTTTCATCAGTACCAACACTTGGCGTTGTGTCGATTTCAGAAGAACGCAGGTAAACCACTTCAGCAACGCTATCTACTAGAATGCCAATTACTTGACGCTCAGATTCAATAACGATGATACGAGTGTTGTCTGTGATTTCACCTTGCATCAAACCAAAGCGAGAACGAGTGTCGATAACAGTAACAACGTTACCACGTAGGTTAATAATACCTAGAACGTAATCTGGAGCACCCGGTACTGGAGCAATTTCGCTGTAACGTAGTACTTCACGTACTTGCATTACGTTGATGCCGTAAGTTTCTTCTTCTAGCTGGAAAGTCACCCATTGAAGTACTTCATCATTCGTTTGCTCTTTTCTTACTTCAACTTCACTCATATGAGACATAGATAATCCTCTTGCCGTCGTTACCGACCACTATTATTAACTTGATGCTTATTGTTAGCCCAATGCTTATTACTAGCTTAATGCTTTTACATCTAGCCCTGCGTTTAGCATGGCGATTAATGCTTCAACATGAATCAAAGCACACATTTTTTCTTTTACCATACCAGCGAGCCATGGGCGTTTCCCTGCCATTTCTCGCCAACGTACTTTGTCTGTATTAAGTAGCTCGGTGCCTTTGAGCTCTGTGCCCGCCAGGCCCCACAAGCTCTCTCCAAGCATCACTATATATTGATAGTTTTCTTTGTATTCGTCACCTGATAGTTTCTCAGACATCACCCATTTTGCGGTGTCGACCACATCTAGCTGACTATCACGGTTGGTTTGTAAACCCAAATACCAAGCTGGCTTACCAATGATATGACTTAACTCTTCAAGGCGATGGATGCCGCCAAGCTCATCAAGTGGCACCGCAAAGGTCACGCCGTTTACATCAAAATACAAGACTTGAAAGTCTTCTTTGCGAACCGTACTTTCCCAAGAGGTAAACTGGTCAGCACCTCCTGCTTGAGTTTCGGGTTCAATAACTGTCTCGGGATCAGGAACGTCAAGTTCAGGCTCAACAGCCTTAACTTCTACTTGTTCCGTCTCCAACGATTCAGCTTGTAACTCTTCAATTTGCTGCGATTCAACAGGTGGCTCTACAACAATTGATAAATCGGGTTCTGGAAGATTCCAATCCTGAATCTCTGGCTCTTCGAACACTTGAACAGACTCAACCGCGGCATCAAACATTTGCATGTCTGCTTGCTGGGCGATTTTCTGGGTGTTCTGATCCATCAACTCATCAAGGTTCAGTTCATCAACAACATTGGTCGCCTCTAAACGGCTGAGTAGTTTCTGAACATCTTCAAGGTTAGGAACCTCAAACTCAGCCGCGCGTATTTCTGCGTAGCTTGAGTGGTGACTCGAAAATTGGCGCTCTGGCTCTGGCTCTGGC